>JAGLDM010000309.1 GCA_023145595.1 Flavobacteriaceae bacterium
TTCTGTTATTGAAGTAGTTTAAAATATTTTCATAATGATGATATATTGATTTAGAGATTGTATTAAAGGCTTTATATCCTGAGGCTTCGACATCATTATACCATTTTGCTAATTTGGCTCTTGCAACATTTTTATTTGTATTGTTTTCAAATATGAATGATAGTTTTTGTGACAAGTAGTAAGTTTCTTTAATTGTAGGGTATTGTTCAAATAATATCTCTGCCCTCTGACTTTGAGATTTAGTCCATTTGCTTTCTGGTTTAAATAGTAAAAATCTACTTCTAGCGAGTAATTGACGTCTTGTATCTCCATTGCTAAAGGTCTCAATATAAAGTTTTTGATTATTTTTTTTGGCTTGGGTCATGGCATCGTTTTCCAAATCTATAGCCTTCCATCTAAGTTTAATACGCTGTTCTTGTACTGCTTGAGTCGCTAGCATTTGGACATGGAATCTATCTGTTACAATAGTCGCTTTTGGAAAACATTTCTTAGCAATACGATTCATACTCCCTGCCATATCCAGCGTGATTTCCTTGACTATATTCCTTCTTGCTACAGGTATTGTATTAATGATTTTTATAATGTCTTCCGATTTGGTTCCTTTGATTATTGCAACAATAGTTCCTGTACTACCTTTAGCAAATTTATTGGTCACAATAGTGTATAACTCCCCGTTTGAGAGTGATGTTTCATCGATACTTAACATAAACCCTAAGTTCTTACTAAACAACAACCAATCTGATGCATGACTCTTTTGATTCCAGGATTCATATCCACTCAAATACTTCTTGTATGCTTTTTGCAATCCCCGAGTGTTTGTGTTATAAAGTTTTGCAATTCTAGAAGTGCTAAGAGGGTTTTTATCAATGGATACCTTTTAAAAAATCTGCAAACTCAACGGTCATTTTTAATCCTTTCGCCGTTAGTTTCCAGTCTCTTCTAATATATTTGTTGCTTTTTTTTAACTTCCATTTACGCCGTTTAACATGAAGTAAAACCTCTTTACCTCTTAACGGAAAGTCCTCGATGATCACTTCGTCTAAGAAGCCTTTTGACATGGCGGGTTCTGTCTTATATTCCTGTGGAAGAATGTTTTTCTCCTCTAGATAGAGGTGGATCTTTTCTAATTCTTCTCTAATAAGAGTTATCGCAAAATAAATTGTAATTCCTTCTGGTAATAATAATTT
>JAGLDM010000031.1 GCA_023145595.1 Flavobacteriaceae bacterium
AGATACCAAATATTAATCCCTACATACATCACCAAATCGTATAGTCGATTTACTTTAAAATGCTCTCTGTAAAAAATATCCATGGCTTCATGAAAATGTCCTAGCCGCTTAGCATCTCTAATTGTACTCTCTCCTTTATAATGAATAACCTTAGAATCAGCATAATAATAATTCTGATACCCTTTATTTAAAATCTTATAACTCAAATCAATATCTTCACCATACATAAAATACTGCTCATCAAAACCACGTACTTCATTATAAACTTTTCGAGTCATAAACATAAATGCGCCAACTAAAATATCAACAATACCGGTTTCATTTGCTTTTAAATGATTGGCATAATACCTACCTGTATCTCTACTTGTAATTCCGGTTAGTTTAAAAAGTGAAACTAATGGAGTCGGAATACCGCGTTTACTTTCAGATAAAAACTCACCATTTCCACCGATTAATTTAGTTCCTAGCGCGCCAAAATTATGACGTGATTTTGCAAATTCTATTATATTAGAAAAGGTGTCTTTAGCAACAACTGTATCAGGATTTAAAATTAGGATATAATGTCCTCGAGATTTGGCGACACCTTGATTATTTGCTTTTGAAAACCCTAAGTTTTCTTTATTCTCAATTAAAACAACCTCTGGAAATTTCTCAGAAACCATCTTACAACTATTATCTGTACTTTTATTATCTACAACTATAATTTCAGAATCAATCTCTAACAAAGCATCTTGAACGCTTTGCAAACACAACTCTAAAAAGTAGCGTACGTTATAATTAACAATGATTACAGATAGTTTCATTTAACTTTGTAATGAATTCACAAATGGAACTCTATTAATAATACTTCTTCCTAAAGTTACCTCATCTGCATATTCCAACTCATCTCCTACTGATATCCCCCTAGCAATGGTTGACATTTTTATTTTCAAAGACTCCAATTGCTTGTAAATATAGAAATTGGTAGTATCACCTTCCATAGTTGAACTTAATGCAAATATAATTTCTTCAACATCTCCTCTTTTTACCTTTTTAACCAGACTTTCTATTGTTAAATTCTGAGGACCAACACCTTCTATAGGAGATATTTTACCTCCTAAAACGTGGTAAACACCTTTATATTGTGCGGTACTCTCAATTGCCATTACATCTCGTATATCTTCAACCACACATACGATTCCTTCATTTCTATGATGACTCGAACAAATTTCACATAATTCTACATCAGAAATATTATGACATTTTTTACATTTTTTAATATCTTCTACTAAAACATTCAAAGCACTTGCTAAATGATGCGTTTGTTCTTTTGGCCGCTTTAACAAATGTAAAACTAGTCGCAATGCTGTTCTCCTACCTATTCCTGGTAATTGAGAAACTTCATTTACTGCATTTTCTAATAGTTTTGAAGAAAAATTCATCGGACAAAAATAACAATTCAACGCGAATGATAAAGTTATTTTTAGTTTCTTTGATAAAAATATTTTTTTATGCAACCGCATCATATAATTCTACTGATAATTGCTTATTTCGGACTCCTTATTTTCATCTCTTTCTTAACAGGAAAAAATGAAAGTAATGAGGCTTTTTTTAAAGCAAACAAACAGTCTCCTTGGTATGTAGTTGCATTCGGAATGATTGGAGCCTCCTTATCTGGAGTTACCTTTATATCTGTTCCTGGATGGGTAGAAAATCAGCAGTTTTCTTATATGCAAATGGTTCTGGGTTACATTATAGGTTATGCCGTTATTGGTCTCGTGCTAATGCCGCTATATTACCGATTAAATTTAACTTCAATTTACACGTATTTACGTGATCGATTTGGAAATTATAGTTACAAAACTGGCGCTTCTTTTTTCTTACTGTCTCGCGTTATAGGGTCTTCTTTCCGATTGTTCCTAGTCGCTAATGTTTTACAACTCATTTTATTTGATAGTTACGGAATTCCATTTTGGCTAACGGTAGTCATTACCATTTTATTGATATGGATTTATACTTTTAGAGGCGGAATTAAAACTATTATCTGGACAGATACCTTGCAAACATTATTTATGCTTATTGCCGTAGGGATCTGTATCTATTCAATTTCTGATGCCTTAGAAATAGACAATTTATTTTCTTACGTTGCCGATAGCAACCTGTCAAAAACCTTCTTTTTTGACGATTTTAAAGCTGGGAATTATTTTTGGAAACAATTCTTTACAGGAGCATTTATTGCTGTGGTAATGACAGGGCTTGATCAAGATATGATGCAAAAGAACTTAACCTGTAAAAGTTTAAAAGATGCTCAGAAGAATATATTTTGGTTTACAATTGTTTTGGTTTTCGTAAATTTCTTTTTTCTTGCTCTCGGAATATTATTAACAGATTACGCAGCACAACTTGGCTTAGAAGCGCAAAAAGATGATTTATTCCCAACAGTCGCCATGCTTGGTAACTTAGGCATTGGTGTTTCTTTATTCTTTTTACTCGGACTCATAGCCGCGGCATATTCAAGTGCAGACAGCGCCCTTACCTCTTTAACTACTTCTTTTAGTCTTGATATTTTAGAAATAGACAAAAAGAAATCAGAATCTGATCAAATTAGAATTAGAAAAAAAGTCCATGTGCTCTTTTCTGTAATACTGATAATTACAATTTTAATTTTCAAATATTTTATTGCTGATGAAAGTGTAATTTCAAAAATATTTCAATTTGCGGGCTACACTTATGGTCCTTTACTTGGTCTGTATGCTTTTGGTTTGTTTACTAAATTTAGCATAAAAGACAAACTTGTTCCTTTAATTGCAGTAATCGCTCCCGTACTTACCTTTCTAATAAGCATTTATTCTAAAAAATGGTTTGCTTTTGATTTTGGTTTTTTTGTATTAGTTCTTAACGGGTTTTTAACCTTTATAGGACTGTTGATTATCAAAAAGAAAAACTAAATTTGACCAATGGAAAAAGATTTAAGCAACCACAGAAAAGTTTATCAGAAAAATGCTTTATCCAAAGCTACAGTTCCTGAAAATCCGATGGAATTATTTCAGAAATGGTTTTATGAAGTTGAAGAATTTGGAAGCACCGAAGAAGCGAATGCTATGACAATTGCTACCATAGGAACCGATAACTTCCCTAAAAGCAGGGTTGTATTATTAAAAAAATTCACTTGGGAAGGCTTCATCTTTTACACCAACTACCATAGTGAAAAAGGAAAAGCAATTACCGCGAATCCGAATGTCTGTTTATCTTTTTTCTGGCACGAAATGGAACAACAAATCATCATCAAAGGAGTTGCTGAAAAAACAGTAGAAAATATTTCTGATGGTTATTTTGAATCACGTCCAGAAGGCTCTAAACTAGGAGCATGGTCTTCTGACCAAAGTAGTGTTGTTGCATCAAGAGAAGAATTAAACGCAAAATTAAAATTACTTGAAAAAAAATATTTAAACAAAGAAATTCCACGACCTAAACATTGGGGAGGGTATTTGATTAAACCTGTGTCAATAGAGTTTTGGCAAGGAAGACCGAACAGGATGCACGACAGAATACGCTACACCCTTCAGGAAAATTTTGAGTGGAAAATTGAACGATTAGCCCCATAATTTCTTTATATTTACTCTTTCAAACCAGCCAATGAAAACACTTTATATTGTTAGACACGCAAAATCATCATGGGCTTATGAAGGCATTTCTGATGAAGACAGACCTCTAAAAAAAAGAGGAATTAATGACGCTCACTTGATGTCTAAAGTATTAAAAGAAAAAATCAACCGTCCAGATGCTTTTGTTTCGAGTAGTGCGAATAGAGCACTTCATACGGCTACCATTTTTTGCAAGACCTTTAATTTCCCGCTTTCCAACTTAATAATTAGTGGCTCTCTATATAGTTTTAGTGATGGTTACCTTGTTAAAAAGATTAAAGCATTAGATGATGGCTTTGACTCTGTAATTATATTTAGTCACAACCATGGAATTAATGATTTTGTAAAAACCTTTGGAGACAAGTTTGTTGAAACCGTTCCTACTACTGGAATTATTGGAATAAAATTCGACACAAAACATTGGAAAAGCATTAAGAGAGGCTCCACATTTTTAGCAGATTTTCCAAAAAACTTTAAAGGTTAACCCATTGTTATGAAAATAAAAAAATATGCAGCTATTGACATCGGTTCAAATGCCGTCCGGTTATTGATTAGCAATATTATTACCGAAAAAGATAAAAGCCCTCAATTCAAAAAAGCTTCATTGGTTCGTGTCCCTATTCGGTTAGGAGCAGATACTTTTACTACCGGAAAAATATCCGAAGAAAATAAAGTGCGCATGATCGATGCAATGAATGCGTTTAAACTTTTGATGAATGTTCATGGGGTGAAAAAATATCGTGCTTGTGCAACATCGGCAATTCGAGAAGCCTCTAACGGAAACGAAATCGTTGATGATATTTACAAACATTCTAATGTTAAAATCGAAATTATTGATGGCAAGACAGAAGCTGAAATTATTTTCTCAACAGATTTAGCCGAATTAATTAAGAAAGATAAATCGTATTTATATGTTGACGTAGGTGGTGGAAGTACCGAGTTTACCGTATTTTCTAAAGGAAAACTAATTAATTCAAAATCGTTTAAAATTGGAACCGTTCGTTTGTTAAACAAAACAGTTAACAAAAAGGAATTATGGAAATCTATTGAGAAATGGATTAAAGAGAACACAGAAGGCATGGAACGTATGACCTTAATTGGCTCTGGCGGAAATATTAATAAAATATTTAAAATGTCTGGAAAAGCCCCCGGAAAAACGTTGTCATACATTTATTTAAACGCGCATTACAAATTTTTAAAGCAAATGTCTTATGATGAGCGTGTCACAGAATTAGGTTTAAATCCGGATAGAGCCGATGTTATTATTCCTGCCACAAAAATATATTTGAATGCTATGAAATGGAGTGGTTCTAATAAGGTTATGGTTCCAACTATTGGACTTTCTGACGGAATAATTAAGACTTTATATTTGTCTGAAAAAACTAAAAAATAATTACGTTTTACGAGTTTGAAACATACGCCTCTATCAATTTATTGAATTTATTTCCTTTTTCTAAAAACGAAATTTCAATTCCTAAAAAATGAATTTCCAATCTATTCTTTAACCGCATATAATCTTTTTCTGTAGTTAAAATTAGTTTGTGTTTCGAATTCATTTTACCAAACTGATTTTGAATATTTTGAATTTCACTTTCCGAAAAATTATGATGATCGCTATATTTTAAATGTGTTAGATTAATTCCTGTTTCTTCCAAATAATCAACCAATGGCTTAGGGTTTGCAATTCCTGTAATCAATAAAACATCATAACCTTTTAACTTCTCTAAGGAAAGTTTACCCAATGGACCAACAATTTCATCTGAATAAGCAATCGTTGTAAAAAACAAATATTGATCCGAGTTCAATTTTAATTTATTTGAAATTAATCTCTTTTCCGAATCAGATAACGACTGTGGACATTTAGTCACCACAACAATTTGAGCACGCTTGGATCCTCCCCTACTTTCGCGCAAATTTCCTGCTGGTAGAATTAAATCATCAACATACAAATCATGATACGGTGTCAACAAAATATTAAACCCTGAATTTACTTTTCGATGCTGAAAAGCATCATCTAGCAAAATAACATCAGGAGCCTTTTTTAAAGAAAGTAATTGCTGAACTCCATGAACTCTTTGCTCATCAACAGCAACAATTAATTCGTCAAATTTAGAATAAAACTGAAAGGGTTCATCTCCGATATCTTGTACTAGAGTCGAATCGTCTGCCAACACAAACCCAGTTGATTTTCGTTTATAACCTCGACTTAAAACCGCCACTTTATTCTGGTTTTTCAGCAAACGAACAAGATATTCTATTTGCGGAGTTTTACCCGTTCCACCAACACTCAAATTACCAACATTTATAAGTGGTGTATCAAATTTTGTAGATTTTAAAACACCTTTATCAAACAATACATTTCGAATTGACGTAACAACATCATACAAAATAGCAAACGGAAAAAGAATTTTTCGAAATAGACTCATCAATGCGAAAATACAAAACAATTATAATTATTCAATCGAAAAGTTTAACTTTGGATTTTAAGCAAAATAGCGATGACTATAAAAGACATTACAAATACAATTGAAGAAATTGCACCTTTAAATCACGCCGAAGACTTTGACAATGTCGGCCTGTTAGTTGGAGATTATTCTAGTAAAATTACAGGTGTTCTGGTAACTTTAGATACCTTAGAAAATATTGTTGATGAAGCCATTGACAAAAACTGCAATTTAATTGTAAGTTTTCATCCTATTATATTTTCTGGACTCAAAAAATTGAATGGCAAAAACTATGTAGAAAGGGTGGTTATTAAAGCCATTAAAAACAATATTGCCATTTATGCCATGCATACGGCTCTAGATAATTCGATTGTAGGTGTAAATGCAAAAATTTGCGATGTCTTAGGTTTAACTAATAAACAGATTTTGATTCCGAAAAAAGGACTCATTCGTAAATTAACAACTTATGTTCCTATAGTAAATGCAGAAAAACTACGTGCAAGTTTATTTGACGCAGGTGCTGGTAATATTGGAAATTATGACAACTGTAGTTTTAACACCGAGGGATATGGGACTTACAGGGGTAATGAAGATTCAAACCCCGTTAAGGGAGAAAAGGGAAGTATTCATGCCGAAAAAGAAACGTTTATAAGCGTTATTTTTGAAAAAAGACATGAAAGCAAAATTATTAAAAGCCTTTTTAAAAACCACCCTTATGAGGAGGTTGCCTACGACATTGTTTCTTTAGAAAATTCTCATCAGAACATAGGAATGGGAATGATTGGTGAATTTGAAAACGCCATGAATGAAGATGAATTCCTTATGCATGTCAAAAAAACTATGAAATCGTCTTGCGTCAGACACTCAAAAATACGGAACAAAAAAGTTAAAAGAGTTGCCGTTCTAGGAGGGTCTGGAAGTTTTGCTATTTCCAATGCAATTCACTCTAATGCTGATGCTTATATCACTTCTGATTTAAAATATCACGAATTTTACAAAGCAGAAAACAAACTGATTTTGGTTGACATTGGACATTACGAAAGTGAACAATTCACAAAAACCCTTTTAGTTGATTATCTTACAAAAAAAATTCCTAATTTTGCACCTGCCTTACAGGGAGGCAAAATCTTTTTATCAGAGAACATTACAAACCCAATTTATTACAAATAAACATGGCAAAGAAGAAAGAAGTTACTGTTGAAGACAAGTTAAGAGCATTGTACGATTTACAATTAATTGATTCAAGAATTGATGAAATTAAAAGCGTTAGAGGGGAACTTCCTTTAGAAATTGAAGATTTAGGAGATGAAATTACTGGGTTAAATACTAGAGTTTCAAATCTTGAAGAAGATATCTCTAATTTAGAAACAGACATCAAAAATAAAAAAAATACAATTACTGAAGCCGGTGATTTAGTAGTAAAATACACAAAACAGCAAGATAAAGTTCGTAACAACAGAGAATTTGATTCTTTATCTAAAGAAATTGAATTCCAAGGACTAGAAATTGAATTGTCTGAAAAGAGAATCAATGAGTACAGAGTAAATATTGAACAAAAGAAAGAAGTTATTGCTCAAAACAATGAGGTTTTAGAGAGAAAAAATGACCACTTCAAACATAAAAAAGACGAATTAGATGCTATTTTAACTGAGACTCAAAAAGAGGAGGAGTTATTGCATAAAAAATCTGAGGAGTTTAGTGAAGTAATTGAAGCGCACTTATTAAAGGCTTACAAAAGAATTAGAGAGAATGCAAACAATGGCTTAGCTGTTGTTCCTGTAGAAAGAGGTGCTTCTGGAGGGTCTTTCTTCACCATTCCACCACAAAGACAAGTAGAAATTGCAAACCGTAAAAAGATTATTACAGATGAGCATTCGGGGAGAATCTTAGTAGATTCTACTTTGGCCGAAGAAGAGAAAGAAAAAATAGGAAAGTTGTTTTCTTAAATACCCAAAGACAAGTTTTATTAGGCCTTCTGAATTCTTCAGAAGGCTTTTTTATGCAATTTACTTTTTT
>JAGLDM010000310.1 GCA_023145595.1 Flavobacteriaceae bacterium
ACCGTTTATAAAAAGAATAATATTAAACGCAAACCAACGTCTAAAGAAAAGAGTGCCAATCAAAAAAAGATAGACGGTATTTTAGACAAGATTAGTAAATCGGGGTATGAGGCTTTGACTCAAGAGGAAAAAAAATTCTTGTTTGATGCAGGAAAAAAGTAAGAATTAAGATTGGATTAAAAAAAACCTTTGAAGTAAAAGCAACATGAAAAACTTATCATGGCCAAATAAAATAGTGTACGTAGTAAATATATTATTTGCTACAATATTGTTGTTTTCTTATTTACTTCCATATATTTCTCCGCTTACTTTAGTTTCAATTTCCGTACTTAGTTTGGCGGTTCCAGCATTCATTCTGATCAATGTAATTTTTGTAATTTATTGGAGTTTTAAATTAAAACGTCAAGTTTTGCTTTCGGCTTTAGTGTTGCTCATTGGTTTTAATACTATAAATGCATTTGTAGAATTTGGGGAAAAGAAAGTGTTTTTAAATGATGATTTAAAAATAATGAGTTATAATGTTCGTCTTTTTAACCTTTATGAGTGGAAGGACGAAAGTTGCGAAGAAGTTAGAACTAATATTGTGAATTTTGTAGAAGAAAAAGAGCCTGATATTGTTTGTTTTCAGGAGTTTGTTAATTCCTATAAATCAGATTTTAAATTCAAATATAAGTTCGTAAATAATCGTGATTCTCAAAAAAGAAAAACACAATTTGGGCAGGCAATTTTATCAAATTATCGAATTATTAATTCGGGGTCTATAAATTTTGATAGTAGTGCTAACAATGCTATTTATGCTGATATTATAATAAAAAAGGATACACTCCGAATTTATAGTGTCCATTTAGAATCACAGCATTTACAACTCGATAAAGAGAATTTTGGAGATGAGGATCCAGAAAAATTAAGATATCGCCTTCAAAATACATTTAAAAAACAAGCAGATCAGGCTTTGAAACTATATGAGAACGAACAAAAATGTAAGTACAAGACTATTGTTTGTGGAGATTTTAATAATACCGCTTTTTCTTGGGTGTACCATAAATTAAAAGGAGATAAGAATGACGCCTTTATTGAAGCAGGGAAAGGCTTAGGGAAATCATTCGATTATGTTTTCCCGATGAGAATCGATTTTATTTTAACAGATAAATACTTTGAAATAAACAATTTTAAGACCTATAATGACTTTAATTATTCCGATCATTATCCAATAATGGTACGTCTTAATGTTACTCCGAAATAATTTGTATCTTAGAAACTTAAAATTATTTATATGAACCACATCTTACTTTTCTTTTTAGGAATGTTTTTGTTGATTCCAACAAAAACAACTTCAGATAATTTTGTTTACAAGGATACATCAACTATAACAACATTCTATTTAACTAGACATGCTGAAAAAGATAGAAGTGATACATCTAATAGAAATCCAAAACTCACCAAAGAAGGGGTAGAAAGAGCAAACAATATTGCCCAACTATTATCTGAAGAAGAAATAGATGCTGTTTATTCTACAAATTATATTAGGACAGTGGAAACCGCAAAGCCAACTGCAAACCTATTTAATAAGGAAATTATCATTTATGATTGGAATAAATTTGATGCGGAAAAGATGATTCAAGAAAGTCTAGGAAAAAATGTGTTAATTGTTGGGCATAGTAATACTACTCCGATTGTTGCGAATAAGTTATTAGGAACGGAAACCTATACTGAAATTGATGATGCTAATTTTTCTAATTTCTATATTGTAACTATTAATTCTAAAGAAAGAAGTAGTGTTCTCCTTAAAATAAATTAAAATGAAAAAATTCAAACTACTTATAGTTGCAACTATTGTAACCGTATTATTTTCCTGTAAAACAAATAAAGCAACAACAAATCTACCTTCTAAAGATCAAACTATTTCATTTTATGTGGATTTAAATGATCGGTCAAATGATACTTTTAAGATAGAAGTGTTAGTCCCTGAACTGACAAAAGAAAACTCAATGTTTCAGTTTGCAGCTACAGCACCAGGTACATATATGGTGATGGATATTGGTCGATTTGTAAAGACGTTTAAGGCCTATGATGTAAATGGAGATACCATTCAAGTAAATCGATTATCGGTGAATCAGTTTGAATTTTCACAGCCATCAAAAGTAACAAGTATTAAATATGAAATTTCAGAAACTTTTGATACCCCAATAACTGTTAATCCGGTGTATCCAATGGCAGGAACATCAATTGAAGAGAATCATGCTTTGATTAATGGTCAAGCAGTTTTTGGATATATTTCAGGAAATCAAGGAATGCCAATTAATATTACCATTGATTATCCTGAAAAATGGACTTCAGGGACACCTCTAGAATTAAATAATAATATTTACAAAGCCAACAACTACGATCATCTTGTTGATTCGCCAATTTTATTGGGAGATTTAACAAAAGCAACAATGGATATTTCCGGAACAGCTATTGAAATTTACACCTATTCAGAGCAAGGAATGATTACTTCTGAAATGATTTTGGAGACCTTAACTGAGATGTTGGCTTCAGCAGATTTATTTTTAAACGGGTTGCCTGTAGATAATTATACGTTTTTATTTCATTTTGAAACAAATAACCTTCAAATTGGAGGTGCTTGGGAGCATTCCTATAGTTCGGAATATACACTTCAAGAAAAACCATGGAATCAGATATCAGATGGTGTTAAAGATATTACGGCGCATGAATTTTTTCATATCGTAACACCATTGAATATTCATAGTGAGGTTATTCAAGAATTTAATTTTATAGAACCCGTTCCTTCCAGACATTTGTGGTTGTACGAAGGTGTTACGGAATGGGCTTCACATATGATGCAGTTTAGATCAGGAGATAAATCTACAGCTGATTATTTTAAAATGTTGCAAAAAAAGGTGTTGTACTCCTCTAATTATTATGATACTTCGTATAGTTTGTTAGAATTATCTCTGAATTCTTTTACAGATAAAGGGCATCGGCAATACGGTAATATTTACATGAAAGGATCATTGGTTGCAGGTTTATTAGATATAAGACTTTTAGAATTGTCAAATGGTGAAGTAGGGTTGATTGATGTAATTAATAAGTTAGCGAAAAAATACGGCCCAAATAAACCATTTACAGACGCTACTTTTTTCGAAGAGTTTGCAAATTATACATATCCTGAAATTTCGGAATTTATAGACTCATATATCAAACAAGCAACAGCACTTCCTTTTGAAGAATACTATAATAAAATCGGAATAAATTATAATTCTGAAAAACAAGAATTTACTATAAATTCAGAAGCAACAAAGGAGCAAATTGATTTGAGAAATAAATGGATGAAACAACTTAATTAATACGAGATTAATGTTTGAATTAGCAGGGTTAATCATATTTGGTATTTTGGCACAATGGGTTGCCTGGAAATTTAAAATTCCAGCAATTTTGCCTTTAATTTTAATAGGACTGCTAGTTGGACCAATTGCCGCAGAATTTATTACGGAAGATGGTTCTAAGTGGGTAGAGCCCATTTGGAATGGGAACGAAGGCTTGTTTCCTGGAGAAAGTCTTTTTTATTTTGTTTCCTTGGCTATTAGTGTCATTTTGTTTGAAGGTGGACTTACGCTCAAAATGAATGAGATTAAAAATGTTGCACCCTCTATTAGTAGATTAATCACACTAGGATCTTTGGTAACGTTTTTCTGCGCTGCTGCTGCTGCCTATTATTTGTTCGACCTTTCTTTGGAAATATCATTTCTGTTTTCTGCCTTAATCATTGTTACAGGACCTACAGTTATTACTCCAATTTTAAGAAATATTCCGTTAAAAAAAGACGTTTCAGCAATTCTAAAATGGGAGGGAATTCTAATTGACCCAATCGGAGCATTGGTTTCGGTATTGGTTTTTGAGTTTATTATGGTTGAAGGTGTTAGTGAATTCACTAAAACTGCGTTTTTGGAATTTGGAAAGGTTGTTTTATTTGGGTCCACCTTCGGATTTACCTTTGCACATGCTTTAAATTTTGCAATGAATAAAAAGTGGATTCCTCATTATCTATTAAATGTTTTTGCACTTGCATCTGTATTGGGTGTTTTTGTACTTTCTGATAGTTTTGCACATGAATCTGGATTGTTAGCCGTTGTGGTTATGGGAATGGTTTTGGGGAATTCAAATTCACCATATTTAAAAGAGTTACTCTATTTTAAAGAATCTTTAAGCGTATTACTTATTTCGATACTGTTTATTCTGCTTTCGGCAAACATAAATATGTCAGATTTAATGCTGATATATAATTGGAAAACAGCAGTTTTATTCTTAATAATAATTTTAGTGATAAGACCATTAGCGGTTTTCTTAAGTACACGAAATTCTAATTTAAAAATAAATGAGAAGTTATTTATAAGTTGGGTGGGCCCCCGTGGAATTGTAGCAGCAGGTATAGCATCTCTTTTCGGATTAAAGTTGACAAATGTAGGTGTTGAAGGTGCCGAATATATTACGCCTCTTGTTTTTATGGTTGTTTTGGGTACGGTATTATTAAATGCAACAACAGCACGATTATTTGCACGAATAGCCGGAGTGTTTTTGGTGAAATCTGAGGGTGTATTAATAATTGGCGCTTCCAATTTTTCACGGTTGATAGGTGTGTATTTAAAACAAAATAATAGAAATGTAGTGTTAATTGACACCAATCAAATAAATATTAATAAATCACGAGAATTGGGCTTAGAAGCGTTAAACACAGATGTTCATTCCGATCAGTTGTTAGATGATATTGAATTAAATGATATTGGTTATTTAATGGCGTTGACAGGAAATAATGAAATAAACAGCTATGTGATTCAAAAGTTTAGTAATCGTTTTGGGGAAAATGGAACATTTAGATTGGTTACAGAAAACGAAAAAAATGATGCAAATAACAACCCCAAATTAGGTTTGTTTTCTCATACCGACGATTTTATATCATTGACGGAAACGGCACGTAATTATCCCACTATTTATGAGATTTCAATAAATGATAAAAAACACTATCGTGATTTAATTGAAATAACCAATAACAACAAGGACTGTATTCCTCTTTTTCTTAAAGATGCCAATGGTGGATTAGAAATTATTTCATCTTTTAACACCGAAAACGAAAACATAAAAGAAAATTGGAAATTGGTAGTTTTAGGTAAAAATATTATTGCAGAAAAACTTAAAACTAAATCATAAAATACCTTTCCGTCATTCTGTAGGAATCATTACTTTTGTACAAATGCAACCAAAAATAAACATAAAGAATAAAAAAGCACGGTTCGAGTATGAAATCCTCGACGAATATGTTGCGGGTATTAAGTTGAGTGGTACAGAAATTAAAAGTATAAGGCAAAGTAAAGCCCGTATTACAGAAAGTTTTTGTGAGTTTAATGAGCAAGGTGAGTTGTTTGTAATCAATATGTTTATAGAAGAATATTCTCATGGTAATTTTTACAATCATCAACCAAAAAGTGCACGGAAGTTACTTTTGAATAAAAGAGAACTTAAAAAGTTGCAAAAGGAAATTCAGAATGTTGGTCTTACAATAATTCCTCTAAAATTATTTATGACCAATAAGGGTTGGGCCAAATTGAATATTGCTCTGTGTAAAGGGAAAAAGTTATATGACAAGCGAGAGTCTATGAAAGATCGTGACAATAAGAGGGATTTAGCCAGGATTAAAAAGGACTTTTAATGAAAAAATCCATTGCATTCTTTCAGTTAATTAGGTTTAAAAACTTATTAATAATTATAGGAACGCAGATTTTAATTAAGTACGTTCTGATTCCTGAATTCACAGCAACCTCCAATCTACTAAGTTTTCATTTTTTACTTTTAGTTTTTAGCACGATAACAATTGCGGCGGCAGGCTATATTATCAATGATATTATAGATTGTGAAGCCGATTTTATTAATAAAAAATCAAAACTTATTATTGGAACGACCATTTCTGAAAAAGCGGCTTTTAAATGGTATTACATCCTAAATCTTATAGGTTTATCTGTAGGGGTGTATGTAAGTATAATTCTGAATAGGCATGTGTTAATGCTTTTCTTTATTATTTCAATAAGTTTGTTATATGCGTATTCTAAATGGCTAAAATCCATACCGTTATTGGGAAATGTTTTGGTAGCATTGCTTACGGCTGTTAGTATTTTGATTATTGGGGTGTTCGAGAATATTAATAAAAACTCGGAAGTATTTTATGTGATTTTAACCTATAGTTTTTTTGCCTTTGGAATTAATCTAATTAGAGAGCTTGTAAAAGATATTGAGGATGTTAATGGCGATTTAAAGGTAGGCTTAAAAACATTGCCGATTTTATTTGGAAGAAAAAGAGCTAATAGGTTTGCTTTTTTATTGAGCAGTATTTTTGTAATAAGTGTTGTAGTACTTCTTTTAACTATTGAAAAAGAAGCTATCATTTTAAAAATATATCTGTTTATAGGAATCTTAATACCAATGCTATATTTTATATTTAAATTGCTAACGGCAAAATATAAAAAAGACTATTCCTTTATGAGTGGACTACTTAAGGGTATTATGTTGTTAGGAATGTTAACTATTTTTATTATTTAAATTAACGATGCTACACGAACATTTAAAAAACTATAACATTATTTTGGCTTCAAAATCACCAAGAAGGCAAAAATTCCTTGCAGATTTGGGATTAGATTTTACGATAACTACAAAAGAAGTAGAAGAAGTTTACCCTAAGAATTTACAAGGCTCAGAAATCACAGATTATTTGGCAAAATTAAAATCAGCCCCTTTTAAAAAGTTAAAGAACAACGACATCGTAGTAACTTCAGACACAATTGTTTGGTTAGATAACAAAGCCATTGGTAAACCGAAAAATAGAGAAGAAGCTATTAAAACTCTTCAAAAACTCTCAGGGAAAACGCATCAAGTTTATACTTCTGTTTTTATAAAATCAATAGAAAAAGAAATACTTTTTAATGATTGCACCTCCGTTTTTTTTAATGAGTTAACTTTGGGAGAAATTATATTTTACGTCGAAAAATTCAAGCCGTTTGATAAAGCAGGAGGGTACGGAATACAAGATTGGATAGGTTTAATTGGTATCCAAAAAATAGAGGGAAGTTTTTACAATGTAATGGGTTTCCCTGTTTATAAGTTCTATAGAGAAATGACGAAATTTTGAACTCATTTTAAACTCAAAAAGCTTACTTTTGTAGTATATACAATTTTAGCAATAAATATGAAAAAATACACATATACAGAAAAGAAAGATACACGCTCAGGTTTTGGTGATGGGTTGACAATTTTGGGAAGAACAAACCCGAACGTTGTTGCATTATGTGCCGATTTAATTGGATCTTTAAAAATGCAGACCTTTATTGATGAAAATCCAGAACGTTTTTTCCAGATTGGAATTGCAGAAGCAAACATGATAGGTATTGCAGCGGGTTTAACTATAGGAGGTAAGATTCCATTTACAGGAACTTTTGCGAACTTTTCTTCAGCTAGAGTTTACGATCAAATTCGTCAGTCAGTAGCTTATTCAGATAAAAATGTAAAAATTTGTGCTTCACATGCAGGTTTAACACTTGGAGAAGATGGAGCAACTCATCAAACACTAGAAGATATAGGTATGATGAAGATGCTTCCGGGAATGGTTGTTATAAATCCATGTGATTATAATCAAACGAAAGCAGCTACTATTGCAATTGCTGATCATGAGGGGCCTGTTTATTTGAGATTTGGTCGTCCTTCAGTGCCTATTTTTATGCCAGATTATAAAGAAGAAGAATTTGTAATTGGAAAAGCAATTCAGTTAACAGAAGGTACAGATGTAACAATCGTTGCAACGGGCCACTTGGTTTGGGAAGCACTTCAGGCTTCAGAAGAGTTAGAGAAAAAAGGAATTAGTGCAGAGGTTATAAATATACATACTATAAAGCCTTTAGATGAAGAAGCAATATTAAAATCGGTTGCAAAAA
>JAGLDM010000311.1 GCA_023145595.1 Flavobacteriaceae bacterium
TACTCTCGGCATCTACTTTTATTTTATTTGCAGGATCTGGCGGCGTATCAACCAATTCACCAAATTCATTAACATACACAAACATATCTTCTAGTTTAGCACCCTTTACTGCATTTGCTTTACGCTCATCCTTCTTTTTTTGCTTTAATTCACGTTTTTTTAAACGCTTTTTTTCCTTTTCAGATTTATTAAATGTTTGCTGCGATTTTGCCATTATAAAATTTATTGATTCTAAATATTTGCGCAAATATAAGAGAAACTCCTAAAAAATTCAATAAAACAAACGGTTTATTTTCTTTAAGTATAGGTTACACGTATATTATTTATAAGATTATGCTATATTTGATAAACTAAATTAAATAAATGTTTTTAAACATAACAATAGGTCTAATTATTATCGGAATTACAGTAACCATACATGGATATGGCTCTAGTGTTTGGATTCGACACCTAACCAAAAACCATGGAAGCTCTTTAAATAATGGCTTTCCTAGCAATTACATACGAGTTCTTATATCTACAGCGCTATTTTTTCTTTTACTCAATTTCTTTGAAGCAATAATTTGGGGGTTTTTATATTTTCTGCTCCCTGGTGTTACTGAATTTCAAACTTTAGAAAAAGCCATTTACTTTTCATTGGTAACGTTTACAACCTTAGGTTATGGTGAAATTACCATCAGTTCTTCTAATAGACTTTTAGCCGGGTTTGAAGCAATGAACGGTATCCTATTATTAGGATGGTCAACATCAATGATGTTTACTGTAATGCAATTTATTTGGAAAAAATCTATAAAAAATAATTAATGTCTAAAAAGCCTAAAGAACCTGAAACCAATCAGGAAGAAATAGTAACACAAATTGAATCTCCTGAAGAAAATACAGTTGAAACATCCAAAAAACCTGAAGATTCTCCGAAGAAAAGCCCTATCAAATTAATTACGATTATTGTATTCTTAATTTCTTTGTTGTTTTTTACTTGGTATATTCTTTCTGAACGACATACTCCATATACAGATCAAGCTCGTATTAAAGGGTTAATTACACCTATTGTCCCAAGAGTTTCTGGAAATGTTACTGAAATTAATACTGGGCTTCATAAACTAATTCAAAAAGGAGACACCCTTTTTCAACTCGATAAAACACCTTTTTTAATTGCTATTGCCAAGGCTGAAGCAAATATTGAAAACACCACACAATCTGTTTCTGCAAGTGGTTCTACGGTAAAATCTGCTAAAGGAAAACTGGGGGTTGCTCAAGCACAATTGGAACGCGCTGAACGCAATTGGAAACGGGTAGAAAAAGTGATGAAGGAAAACTCTGGAGCCTTATCTGCTAATGATGTAGATCAAGCAGAAACATCTTATTTACAAGCAATTGAACAGGTTGCTTCCGCTGAAGCTAATTTAGAAAGATCTCGTCAGTCACTTGGTGATTCAGGACCAGACAACCCAAAAATTAGAGCCGCAAGAAATGATTTGGAACAGGCAAAATTGAATTTAGAATTTGCTACTATTGTTGCACCTACCAATGGTGTTATTGAAAGTTTTAATATCGATTTGGGTTATTACGCTGCTACCGGACAACCTCTAGCAACTCTAATATCTAGTAGCGATATTTGGATACAAGCAGATATGAAAGAAAACAATTTGTCGCTAATAGAAGTTGGTGACTCTGTTAAATTTACTTTTGATATTGCACCAGGGAAAATTTTTGAAGGGAAAATACGAAGTATGGGCTTTGGTGTTTCTGCCGATGAAACTAATAAAGGGGGATTGCCAACAATTAGTAGTAAAAGCGGATGGTTACGTGATCCTCAACGTTTTCCTATAATTATTGATGTTAAAAGCGCGCATGAAATTTCGAAATTATTACGACTTGGAGGCCAAGTAGATGTTGTTGTATATACCGGTGATCATACACTATTAAATGCGCTTGCAAATTTTAGAATTAGTTTAAACTCTTGGTTATCCTATGTTCGGTAGTTCTGTTTTAACAACTAATAAATACGATTGGAGTAGTTCTATTCCCATAGTGCGCTATGTGTTTGGGGCTTGTTTTATTGTTGCTGTTACGGCACTTTTAAATTATGAATTGTATTATTTAACGGCCATTTTATCTCTTAGTTTTATTGCTCCTGGGGCAAAACCGATGAAATTCAAACAGGGATTTGGATTTATTTTATCTCTGATTATTCTCACAGGATTTGCTTTTGTATTTAGTGTTTATTTTAATGTTTATCCGTTAGTATTTATGCCTTTATTGTGTTTGGGGGTTCTTTGGATTTATTACACTAATAAATTTCCAAAGGTTATTAAATTATTTGCAATTCTCAGTATCATCCTCATTCCACTTATGTCTTTGGAAGGAAGTGTTGTTGCGAGTTATATTGCGGTTGGATTGGTTTTTAATGTTCTTATGGCAGTTGTTTTAACTCGATTTATGTTCTGGGTAATCCCTTGGTCTCAAGCCGATGAAGAATTTGTAAAAGTTCAACCGAAAGAGCAAAGTCAAACTGAAATACAGCGATTTAGATACGCTCTAAATATTTTATTTATTTTACTTCCACTACTGCTATTGTTTTTTATTTTTAAACTCTCTGGTGGAATGCTTGTTCTAATGTTTGTGGCTATCTTATCTATGAGTCCGGCCTTATCTAACCCAAAAGTTGGTGTTGTAATGATTGTTGCGAATATCCTTGGTGGACTCTTTGCAATACTCGCTTATAAATTATTAGTAGTCGTTCCACTCCTACCCTTTATGATTTTGCTTATTCTATTTGTTGGATTTATTTTTGCTAACAATTTATTCTCTAAAAAGAAAATTGCCGCCATATTTGGAACTGGATTCTCAACCTTTTTATTAATTTTAGGTACAGTTACTTCTTCTGACGCAGAAGCAGGTTCAGCAGTATGGACACGATTGATTCAAATTTCAATGGCAGTTATTTATGTGGTCATTGCATTTGGAATATTACATCATATTCAAAAAAACAAAAGGCTTAAAATTAATGGTTAAATTAAACTTAAATACAAACCCACTATTCACATACCTCCTTTTAGGTTTGCTGTCATTTTATGCAATCTCTTGTGATGTTGGTAAAGATTATGTTCGACCTGAGCAAAAAGAAACGATTGAATTTAAACAAGAATTCCCAAAAGATAGTGCGATCACTAACATCATGTGGTGGGATTTATTTCAAGATTCGGTACTTGTTAATTTAATTGACACTGCACTCGTTCATAATAAAGATATATTGATTTCAACCACTCGAATACAACAGGCCTTATTGGCTATTGATATTTCGAGAGCAGATTTATATCCAACGATAAACTATGGGATTTCAAGTTCATCAAAAGGGAGTTCTTCTACAGGACAGTTTGCAAATTCTGTGGCTCCATTTGTAGGAGCGTCCTATACCTTCGATTTTTGGCATAAAGTAAGAAATATGAATGCCATTGCTTTGCAAAATTATTTAGCAACCGAAGAAGCTTACAAAGCCTTGCAAATCGGATTAATCTCTGGAATAGCACAAGCTTATATTTCTTTAAGAGATATAGACAATAGATTACTAATTGCTGAAAAAACTGCGAAAAACTTTCAAGACAATTTAAATATTATGCAGGCCAAATTTAATGGTGGAATTATAAGTGAAGTTGATTTATTTCAATCTAAAATTCAATTAAGTGAAGTGAAAACTACAATTGAAGTTTTTTTACGTGCGCGAGGTCAGTTAGAAAACACTATTAATATATTACTCGGTGCTACCCCTCAAACTATTCCAAGAGGATTACCGCTCTACGATCAAATAGTATTGCCAGAAATACCTGTAGGCATCCCGTCTGAATTATTAGAAAGAAGACCCGATATATTAATAGCAGAAAGTAATTTACATGCACAAACTTTAAGAATTGGAGTTGCAGAAGCGTTGAAATATCCAAATTTAACCATCTCAGCAAACCTTGGTGCAGAATTAATAAATCCGTCTTTATTATTTGCTGATTTTGGTGCACAGATTTTAGGACCTTTATTCAATTCTAAAAAATTAAGAAAAAATGTAGAACTCGAAGAATTGGAAACTAAAAAATTAATTTACAATTATGAATATGC
>JAGLDM010000312.1 GCA_023145595.1 Flavobacteriaceae bacterium
TTTGGAATTACCTTTAAATCGTTCCCAATTACTATAGATGAGTTTAAATTGAAACTCTTTTTTTAGTATCGAAATTAAGAGTCCTGCTAAAAAGGCTCCGCCGAGAAATAACATTTCCCAGTGCCCCGCATTTGTGATAGAATTGAAATATGTATTTTCAGTAAAACCTGCCAAATAATCAGCAGCATATGGAAAAAAAGTAGAGGCTCCAATAGGTCGGTTAGATCCAAAGCTAGAAAAAATAAAGACATTTAGAAGCGCTAACAAAACAGCTGCTACAATCCATTTTTTTCCTTGTGATTTGTCTTTTTTATTCAACCAAAAAGCGATGTAAATAAATAGGGCTGCAATACTAATAATTAGAATGTAAAATATAGGCTTTGATGCTATTAAAGAATTTAAAGATATTTTACCGAGGTTAGGACCTAAAACAGGCTGTATTGTCGGGAGGATAAATGTGTAAGCCAATCCGCCCAAAAGACCGCCTATAACTCCAAGTAGTGCATCTATAGAGCCTTCACCAACAGAAATTGCTAATGTTCCTGGGCAATAGCCTAATATTGCCATGCCAACACCAAAGATGACGCCGCCTAACATAATTTCTCCTAGCATAAACGGTTTGATGTGATAGGATGCGTAGCCTAAACCTATTTCAATACTCAGCAGTATTACACCAATGCCAATGGCTAAAACGATTGTTTTTACCACGGCTAAATCTTCAAGAATTGCCAAGCCACTAATGGTGTTAAATCTGTTTAATTTGGCATACATGAGTATGGCTCCAAATATAAATCCGAAGAGTATTATTTCCATATTAATTTAACTCAAAAGGATAAATTACTTTCCAATCTTTTTCCATATCGATCACTGTCCATCCATCTTTAATTGCTTGATCTAAACCTTTATCTAATTTTCCAATATGCGAATCTCTATCATACGCCCACTCTCTTACTGAGTCTGTATGATGTACATACAGCATAAAACTTTTGTGTTTGTTTGAAGCGGTCCACTGCATCATTTGTAAATCGCCATCTGAATTTCCCGACGAAAATACGGGTTTTTTACCAATTATTTTTTGAATATTTAGAGGCTTTCCTTCTTTGTCGTCATTATATTCTAATATTGGAAGTCTTCTAATTACTGGATTTCCATTGTTATAATCGAATTCAGTTTTAATTCTACTTCCAATAATTTGCTCAGATGGAATTCCATAAATAGGCGATACAAAAGCTCGCATAAAATCTACACCTCCACCTGAAACGATATAGGTTTTAAAATCATTGGCTCTTAAGTATTGAAGTAATTCCAACATTGGTTGAAAGACCAATTTATCATAACCAACATTTTTAGTTGGGTGTTTTGTAGTGGCAATCCAATCTTTAACGACGGCATCAAACTCTTCGGTAGTAGTACCAGTATGTGTTGCCATTACTAATTTAATTAAGCCATGTTCGCCTTGTTTTTTCAAAGCGTCCATATCATCTTCTAATACAGCTTTAAAAGGTTGCTGATCTTTCCATTCAGGGTGGTCAGCAGCCATTGCTTTTACTCTGTCAATTGCGAAAAACAATTGAAAATAAGCAGGTTGCTCGCTCCATAAATTCCCGTCATTATCAAAAGTTGCAATACGATCTGTAATCGGAATAAAATTTTCGCTTTCAGGGTTTGTTACATCTTTTACATAAGCAATAATATTGTTTTTTGATGTTACATCATTCCAGCTAGGGAGTGGATTTGTTGCTTCTTGCTTCGTAACATTTTTTTCTTCGTTTTCTTTTTTTTGTGTTTCACAGGATATGAAGATCAAACTAAAAAAGAGAATTATTAAATTTGTACTCTTAATATATTTCATAAGTCAATTATTTTTTGCTAAAATTTTCTTGCTATTCCGAAGCCTATATTCCAAGAACTGTAGGCGTTTATTTTCAAATCGTTTGTTAAACTAGCGACAACTTCCCAGTTGTCTTGTAGAATTCGATGACCGTATTCAACCCCTGCTTTGATAAGAAAAAGGTGCTCTTCTTTTGAAAATTCTCCACCAGCTCCTAAAAGCAAACTAAAATTTTTAATAGGTTTAAACATCCCTACAACAGCGGTTGCAATGGGTGAAATTCGTTCTAATTCTGTACCATCATTATGCTCTACAATAAAGGTTTCTAAAATAATATCATTATGCAAACCTACTGCCCAACGCTCATTAATTTCATAGTTATAGTCGATACCCCAAGAAGGGACCGAAATCCGTTTTTTACCCTCTCCTTCAATAGTTTCAGCAATAAGAGTATGACATATTAAAACAGCAATTGACTGTTTTTTTTCTGAATGTTCTTTACTTTCCTCGTGTTCTTTTTCTTGGGCATTTATATAGATAGCAAATAATAAAAAGAAGCTACTAAATAATAATTTCTTCATATTTATTTTTTAAAACAAAAGGCTGAGAATTTTCTCAGCCTTTTAAATTGTTATTATAGATAATTAATTATTTGCTGGAGCAGTTAATTTTTCCATTACTTGTTCTAAATTAAAAGTTTCAGCTTTCATTCTTGGAGGATACTCTTTAAAAGTAACTAGAAATTTACCAACATATTCTGTTGCTGGTAATAATAAAAACACGTGATCTAACCACCAATCCCAGTAAGTGTTTGATGTTATCGTTGCAAATTCATAAGGATCTCTTCTTAAATTGTAAATCCAAGGGGTTCTCATTGTTTCCATTGGTTGAGACCATGTTTCCATTGTTCCTCTAGCATTTTGCTTCATAAAAGTAATTTTCCAATCATTGTAACGCAACGCCATTAATTCTCCATCATCAGAAAAATAAAATAATTCTTCACGTGCACCTTTTTCTTCTTTACCCGTTAAATAAGGTAACATGTTATATCCATCTAAATGTACTTTATAAGTTTTATCACCTATTGTTTTACCTTTTAATAACTCATCTTTTACCTTATCATTTCCTGCAGCTGCTAAAAAAGTGGGCATCCAATCCATTCCCGACATAATTTCATTAGAAACAGAGCCTGCTTTAATATGATTTGGCCAACGCACCATAGATGGCGTTCTCCAACCACCTTCCCAGTTGGTGTTTTTCTCGCCTCTAAAAGGATTTACACCAGCATCAGGCCATGTGTTTTTATGTGGTCCATTATCAGTGCCATATTGTACAATTGTATTGTTAGCAATACCTAATTCATCTAGTAAATCTAGTAATTGACCAACATGCATATCATGCTCAACCATTCCGTCTCCATATTCATTTTGACCAGAAATACCTTTATGCTCTTCTTTTACGTGAGTACGAAAGTGCATTCTTGTTCCGTTCCACCAAACAAAAAATGGTTCGCCCGATTTAACTGTTTCCCTAATAAATTTCTTTGCTGCAGCAATAGATTCATCATCTATTGTTTCCATTCTCTTTTTTGTTAATGGACCGGTGTCTTCAATTTTTCCATCAGCATAAGAATGTATTACACCTCGTGGACCATAGTTTTTTGCAAAATCTGGAAATTGTTCAGGGTCTGGGTAATCAGGTAATTCGGGTTCTTCTTCAGCATTTAAATGATAAAGGTTTCCCATAAATTCATCAAATCCATGATTTGTTGGAAGATGTTCGTCTCTGTCGCCCAAATGGTTTTTCCCAAATTGTCCTGTTCTGTAACCAAGTGGTTTTAACAACTCTGCAATAGTTGGGTCTTTTTCGTTGATACCCTCTTTTGCACCTGGCATTCCAACTTTACTCAGTCCTGTACGAAAAACACTTTGCCCAAGAATAAAAGTAGAACGACCTGCAGTACAACTTTGTTCCGAATAATAATCTGTAAAAATCA
>JAGLDM010000313.1 GCA_023145595.1 Flavobacteriaceae bacterium
ACTCCGGGTGATATTGTTTTTGTAGATCATCCAAAGTACTATGATAAAGCGTTGAATTCTGCTGCAACGATTATTTTAATTAATAAAAAAGTGGATTGTCCTGAAGGCAAGGCTTTGTTAATTTCTAAGGATCCTTTTTTAGATTTTAACAACTTAACAAATCATTTTAGTTCTTTTTTACCGGCTTCAAAAATAGTTTCGGAAACTGCGGTTATTGGTAAAGGAACTGTGATTCAACCAACAGCCTTTATTGGGAATAATGTTCAAATAGGAACAAATTGTTTGGTTCATGCCAATGCAACTATTAATGATAATTGTATTATTGGAAACAATGTTATTATTCATTCAGGAACCGTTTTGGGAGGAGATGCCTTTTATTATCAGAAAAGAGAGACGGGTTTTGTTAAATTAATTTCTTGTGGAAGAGTAGTCATAGAAGATAATGTTGAAATCGGAGCAAATTGCACTATCGATAGAGGTGTAACAGGAGATACCGTAATAGGTGAAGGGTCTAAAATAGATAACCTTATTCAAGTAGGTCACGATACGATTATTGGGAAAAGGTGTTTGATAGCATCGCAAGTTGGTATTGCGGGTTGTGTTCATATTGAAGATGAAGTTACTTTATGGGGGCAGGTAGGTATTCGAAGTGATATAACAATAGGAAAAAAAGCAGTTTTATTAGCGCAGTCTGGTGTTTCAAAATCTCTTGAAGGAGGTAAGACTTATTGGGGGTCGCCTGCACAAGAAGCGCGTCAGCAACTAAAAGAAACGGCCTTTTTAAGGCAGCAATTAAAATCTTAAAAATAGATTTTCAAAACTTCTTTTATCAAAATATTACAGTTATTTTTGTAATACAATATTAGATTTTTAACATACAAAAAAAATACAGTTATAATGAGT
The DNA here is from genome assembly GCA_023145595.1 of Flavobacteriaceae bacterium. Classification (GTDB taxonomy): domain Bacteria; phylum Bacteroidota; class Bacteroidia; order Flavobacteriales; family Flavobacteriaceae; genus Urechidicola. Next base: position 904 of record JAGLDM010000313.1, read on the forward strand.
GTTCTTGTCAATAAAGATTCAAAAGTTATAGTTCAAGGTTTTACTGGTGGAGAAGGTACTTTTCACGCTACACAAATGATTGAATATGGTACAAATGTAGTTGGTGGTGTTACTCCGGGTAAAGGAGGACAAACCCATTTAGACAAACCTGTTTTTAATTCGGTTGCAGAAGTCGTTGAAAAAACAGCAGCAGATGTGTCCATTATATTTGTTCCGCCAGCATTTGCAGGTGATGCCATTATGGAAGCGGCAGAAGCAGGGATAAAGGTGATTGTTTGCATTACAGAAGGAGTCCCTATTGCCGACATGGTAAAGGTTAAAGCTTATATAGACGGAAAAGATTGTCGTTTGGTTGGGCCGAATTGTCCGGGTGTTATTACTCCGGGTGAAGCAAAGGTTGGAATCATGCCAGGGTTTATTTTTGAAAAAGGAAATGTAGGAATTGTTTCTAAATCGGGAACATTAACTTATGAAGCCGCAGATCAAGTTGTAAAGCAAGGATATGGAGTAAGTACTGCAATCGGAATTGGCGGAGATCCTATTATTGGTACAACCACTAAAGAAGCGGTTGAGTTGTTAATGAATGACCCAGAGACAGAAGCAATCGTTATGATTGGTGAAATAGGAGGTCAGTTAGAAGCAGATGCCGCAAAGTGGATTAGAGCAACAGGTAATAAAAAACCAGTTATAGGCTTTATTGCCGGGCAAACAGCACCAAAAGGAAGAACCATGGGGCATGCAGGTGCGATAGTTGGTGGTGATGATGAAACGGCACAGGCTAAAATGGCTATACTAAAAGAAAATGGAATTCATGTAGTTGAATCTCCAGCAGAAATTGGTAAAAAGGTGGCTGAAGTGTTAAACTAGTCATAAAAATAAAAAAAAACTATTTAGAATAAAGTCTGTACTAAAGTATTTTTGGTAAAGACTTTTTTTGTCAAACGTAATTATTTCATATTCGACTTTAATTTATTTAATTTCATGAAAAAAATTGTATGTATTTCTTCCTTCGCACTTTTAATGCTTTTCTCTTTAAACTTGAATGCACAGAAGTTTAGTAGTTTGGATAAAAGTCCGATGGACGCTGCTTCATTTCCTAGTAGTTATAAAACTCCAGAAAAGATAATTAAGATTGTTTATAGTAGGCCACAATTAAAGGGGCGCTCTTTAGATAAATTAGCACCTAATAAAAAAGTTTGGAGAACTGGAGCAAATGAAGCTCCAGAACTCACATTATATAAGGACTTAAAATTGGGAAATACTATTGTTAAAGCAGGTGTTTACGCACTGTTTACGATTCCTGGAAAAGAGGAATGGACTGTTATTCTAAATTCAGATTTGAATGTGTGGGGTGCTTACTTTTACAAACAAGAAAATGATGTTGTAAGATTATCAGTACCGGTAACTAAAGGGGTAAAATCATTAGAGGCATTTTCTATTGTTTTTGATCAAGTTGATGATGTAATCCAAATGCATTTAGGTTGGGGTGAAGTAAGAGTAGCAGTACCTTTTACAAAATAAAGGGTTGCTTTTTTAAAATATAGAATCACTTTGAGAAATCAAGGTGATTTTTTTTATTTAAAAATATGCTCGAGGTAAGTTTTATAATTTAAAATCATGAAGGATATGCCAAAAATCATTAATATCTTTTATATCTTTGAATTTGAAAAAAATAATTTTTGGAAATATGAAATTACTAGAAAATAAAACAGCATTAATTACAGGTGCGACAAGAGGAATTGGGAAAGGAATTGCTCAAATGTATGCAAAACAAGGGGCTAATGTTGCCTTTACATATAGTTCGTCTGTTGAAGCTGCAACTGCATTAGAAACAGAATTAAATGGATATGGAGTAAAAGCAAAGGGATACCAATCTAATGCAGCAGATTTTGATGCTGCGCAAGAATTGGCGGCTGAGGTGTTGAAAGAATTTGGTTCTATTGATATTTTAATCAATAATGCAGGAATTACAAAAGACAATTTATTAATGCGTATTTCTGAAGATGATTTTGATAAAGTAATCGAAATCAATTTAAAATCAGTTTTTAACTTAACAAAAGCAGTGATTCGTCCGATGATGAAACAACGTGGCGGATCTATTATTAATATGAGTTCTGTAGTTGGATTGAAAGGGAATGCCGGACAATCAAATTATGCAGCTTCAAAAGCAGGTATTGTTGGGTTTTCTAAATCGGTTGCACTTGAATTAGGTTCAAGAAATATAAGAAGCAATGTGATTGCACCAGGTTTTATTGAAACCGAAATGACCGCAAAACTAGACGAAGCAACGCTTGATGGGTGGCGTAAATCGATTCCGTTAAAGCGTGGAGGGACACCAGAAGATATTGCAAATGCTTGTGTGTTTTTAGGTTCTGATATGAGTACCTATATCACTGGACAAACATTAAGTGTTGATGGTGGAATGTTAACCTAAAATCAGAAAATAATTGCAGATAGCAACAAGTATTTATATTATAGTCGCTTTAATTTTTGCAATTTTAATTGCAGTTTTTCAGTATTACTATAAGTCAAAAAGTAGAGATAAAGTCAGTTTAATGCTGACTTTTTTTCGTTCACTTAGTTTGTTTGGGTTATTTCTGTTGATTATAAATCCAAAAATTGAACGGATAAAAACTCATGATGAAAAGCCAATTTTACAAGTTGCTATAGACAATTCGTTGTCAATTAAAAAAACAAATCAAACAGGAGAGGTATTAAACCTAATTTCAGATTTTAAAACAAATACAGTTTTAAATAATAAATTTGATATTTCTTATTTCTCTTTCGGAAAACAATTTTCAGAATTAGATTCGCTGACTTTTGATGAAAAACAAACAGATATTTCAAAGCCGTTATCTTTCTTTTCAGAAGTAAATAAAGATCAAAATAGTGCTGTTGTTTTGGTAACCGATGGTAATCAAACATTCGGTAAAAACTACGAGTTTATTAAGAATTTAAATCCAGTTTTCCCAGTAATTGTTGGTGATACCACCCAATATTATGATATAAGTATTACGCAGCTAAACGTAAATAGATATGCTTATTTAGAGAATAAATTCCCTGTTGAGGTGTATCTAAACTATACAGGTGTTGAAGCCGTTAAATCTGAATTTTCACTATTTCAAGGAAAAACAAAAGTATATTCAGAAGTGGTAAACTTTAATAAAGTAAACAATTCAAAAACCCTTTCATTTCATTTGCCAGCAACTAAAGTTGGAACTCAATTCTATAAGGCAAAAATATCAAAATTGGCCAATGAAAAAAACACGATAAACAATTCACATAGTTTTGTAGTTGATGTTATTGATGAACAATCAAAAACCTTGATATTGGCTTCTTACAGACACCCAGATCTTGGTAGTTTAAAAGAAAGTATTGAAAGTAACAAACAACGAAATGTTGTTATAAAGTTGGTAGGAGAAACATATGATATCGGAAATTTTAAGAATGTTATCTTGTATCAACCAACACAGGATTTCAAAACAACTTTTGAAGCAATTAAAAAGCAGAAGGTAAATTATGCTATAATTACCGGCACTCAAACGGATTGGAATTTTTTAAATAATGTTCAGTCTAATTTTTCAAGAAAAACAATTAATCAAACGGAAAATTATCAAGCTGTTTTTAATGAGACCTTCGGGACTTTTTCTCAAACTGATATTGGATTTGAAGAATACCCGTCCTTAGAAGATTACTTTGGAGAAATAAATGTGACTGCTAGTAGTGAAACTTTATTGTGGCAACGAATTAGCGGATTTTCAACTAAAAAACCGTTATGGATTACCTATGAAAACGATAATATTCGTTCGTTTACAGTATTTGGAGAAGGGCTTTGGAGGTGGAGAATGTTATCAAAAGTTACCAATAAGTCGTATAAAACATACGACGATTTTATTGGGAAAATGATGCAGTATTTATCTTCAAAAGGAAGATTGAATCGGTTAACGATTGAATATAACTCCTTATACCGCTCAAATGAATTGCTTAAAATAAATGCACGATTTTTAGATAAAAATTTTCAATTCGATCCAAATGCTAATTTGTGGTTGCATGTAGAAAA
>JAGLDM010000314.1 GCA_023145595.1 Flavobacteriaceae bacterium
CTAAGTGTTTCTCTTGGATATTCACAGCATCAAAATCACCGACTAAGTGAGCAAGACATCGACTCTTTTATCTCACTTAATAAAGTTGATGAAGCACATGCCGATAAATTTGCGAAAATTGTAATTCAGGATGCTGGCGGACGAATGAAACCCGTACACACCTTTGCTTCTCAATTATTAAGAAAAGTGAGCAAAAAAGACTCTTACAGAGGATTGAATGCAACTCAGGTATTTATTTCTATTCAGCAATTTCCAATGTTTTGGTTTGATGTTCCAATCATTTATATCAAAAAAGACAATACCAAACTAAGAAATATCTTAGGGGTTCCTCAGGATCAAAAATACGCACGCTTATCTGATTTCTTCTCGGATAAAGGTGAATACAAAATTGTCGACATTCAGGAATATGCTTTCAAACAAAAAAAGAAAAATAAGTTTGAAGAAAGCGTTATTAACGTGAGCAATCGCGTGAATATTTTATATGATGGAATCTTCGGAAACCTATTCAAAATATTCCCTTTGCCAAATGACATTTCAAACAAATGGGTAGCACAAAAAGAATTGCATACAGCCAAATACTCTGGTGCCGATTCTGATTTTGTAAAACAAATTTTACCTGCTTATTTACAAACTTTACTAGAATCTAAAAAAAGTAATGACTATTCACAGTCTGACGAAATATTGGCTGGAATTATCAAATTTCAGAAAAAATTTGGTTCAGAAGTGTATCCAAATCCCGAAAAAATAGATTTGGAAATATTCTATAACAAAAACGATATTTTCAACGGCTTATTTTGGCAATACCTCCTAGCCGGACTAGCCCTCTTTGTATTGATCATTATTGACATTTTTAAAGATTCTAAAAATCTAAAAAATCTATTAAAAATTGGAACCGGAATTATAGTCGCCTTATTTATTTACCATACGGTTGGTTTGGGAATTCGCTGGTATATATCGGGGCATGTACCATGGAGTAACGGTTATGAATCTATGATTTATATTGGCTGGGCTACCATGCTATTCGGATTGATTTTTGGCAGAAATTCCTATTTAACAATTGCTGCAACTACTTTTGTTACTTCCATGATTTTAATGTTCGCTCACATGAACTGGATGGATCCAGAAATTGCAAACTTGGTTCCTGTATTAGATTCGTATTGGGTTATGATTCATGTTTCTATTATTGTAGCGAGTTATGGACCATTTACCCTGAGTATGATTCTTGGTCTGTTAGCATTATTTTTAATGACAATAACCACAAAAAAGAACAAGAAAAAAGTAAGTCTTATTATTAAAGAATTGACCATTATTAATGAAATGTCTATGACCTTAGGATTGATTCTTTTATCTATTGGGAATTTCTTAGGTGCTATTTGGGCTAATGAAAGTTGGGGACGTTATTGGGGTTGGGACCCTAAAGAAACCTGGGCATTAATCAGCATTATGGTTTATGCTTTTGTATTGCACATGCGATTAATTCCGGGATTAAGAGGCCGCTTTAGTTTTAACGTATTGGCTGTATTCTCGTTCGCGTCTATATTAATGACATATTTAGGAGTAAATCATATGTTATCTGGACTGCATTCGTATGCGCAAGGAGAGTCTGCCGAAGTGCCAATACACATTTGGTCGTGGCTCGCATTTTCTATCCTATTAAGTGTTTTAGGATATTCTAAGTTCAAAAAATATTATAAAAAATAGTTTATTATGCTGTATGCTGGCGGATGACAGAAGTAAATAAAAATCAATTAGTTTATCATCGCTAAAATGATATAATCATTACCTTTGCATTTCAGAAAAAAAATAAAAAATAAATTATGTTTCATAAATATATAAAAATAGTTATTGCCTTAGCAATTACAACTTGGGCAGGTTTTCAATTCGCAGATGGACATATAATGAATGGTATTTCATTATTGTTTCTTGCTGGAATATTCGTTTTCTTTTACTTTAAAAATGAATTTATCTTATTGGCTTTTCTTCAACTGAGAAAGCAAAATCTTGAAGGCACTAAAAAATGGTTGGATTATATTAAGAATCCGAGTGGTGCTTTGATAAAAAAACAAGAAGGTTATTACAACTTTTTACAAGGAATTATTGTTTCTCAATCTAATTTAACTTTGGCTGAAAAATATTTCAAAAAGGCCTTAACCTTAGGTTTGTCTATGGGGCATGATGAAGCCATGGCAAAACTTCAATTGGCAGGGATTGCAATGTCTAAAAATCGGAAAAATGAAGCAACTAAGTTAATTTCGGAAGCAAAAAAATTAGACAAGCACGGCATGCTTAAGCAGCAAATAAAAGATATGAAAAATCAAATGAAAAAAGCTCCTGGCATGAATCATCATCAAATGCGTGGTCGCACAAGAAGGTAATTATAGCCTCTTTTTTAAATTATCTTTTTACAATCATTGAACAATATGACCATAAATTGTAAAGGTACACTCATAGATTTATCAATCCCAAAAGTAATGGGAATTTTAAATATTACTCCAGATTCTTTTTTTGATGGAGGCGCTTACAATTCTGATAAAACAATTCTTCTTCAAGTTGAAAAAATGCTATATGAAGGTGCTACCTTTATTGATGTTGGCGCCAGTTCTTCTAGACCTGGAGCAACTCAAATCTCCGAAAGTCTTGAATTAGAACGATTACTTCCTACGATTGATTTATTAGCACATCATTTTCCTAAAATTCTTTTGTCAGTTGATACTTATAGAAGTTCTGTTGCTAAAAAAAGCATTGAACACGGCGCAGCACTTATCAATGATATTTCTGGCGGGAGTTTAGACCGTAATATGTTTAAAACTATTGGCGAACTACAAGTGCCCTATATTTTAATGCATATGAAGGGGACTCCTGAGAACATGCAGAAAAGTCCGATTTACAAAAATATTACTCAAGAATTACTTTTTTATTTTTCTCAAAAAACTGCAGCATTAAAAAAGGAAAAAGTAAATGATATTATCATCGACTTAGGTTTTGGTTTTGGAAAAACACAAGACCATAATTATGAACTTTTAAAAAACTTAGACCTTTTCAAAATGTTAGAACTTCCAATCTTAACAGGGATTTCAAGAAAGTCTATGTTGTATAATTTATTGAACAAAAAAGCCTCTGATGCATTAAACGCAACAAGTATTGCCAATGCCATTGCTTTGCAAAAAGGTTCAAATATCTTACGTGTTCATGATGTAAAAGAAGCAATAGAAGCTGTAAAAATTGTTCAACAAATTTCATAAAATCATCGCTAGAATTTTATTATATTTACAAAAAACCTACGCATGCTCGATTTTTTAGAATTTTCTTTCCTCGATATACTCGACATCGCATTGGTGGCAATCTTACTCTATTACACCTACAAATTGCTAAGAGGTACCGTAGCCATAAATATTTTTATCGGAATTACAATTGTTTTTTTAATGTGGAAAATTACGCAAGCCTTAGAAATGGAAATGCTCAGTGGCATATTAGGCGGCTTAACGAGTGGAGGTGTCATTGCTCTTATCGTGGTATTTCAACAAGAGGTTCGGAAGTTTTTATTGATGCTAGGGTCTCCTAATTTTAATTCGAAACGATCTTTTCTTAAACAATTGAAGTTTATGAAATCTGAAGTCTATTTGGAAACTGAAGTAGAAATTATCGTTAATGCTTGTGAATCTATGGGGAAATCAAAGACCGGAGCCCTAATTGTCTTTGAAAGAAATCAGAGTTTAGATTTTGTGAAAACGACTGGAGACCAAATGAACACAGAAGTAAATCAACCTATTTTAGAAAGTATTTTTTACAAAAACAGTCCGCTTCACGATGGAGCAATCATCATAAGAGACAACACTATTGTAGCCACTAGAATTGTGCTTCCTCTTTCTGATAAAAACCTTCCTGCCAGGTTTGGATTACGTCATAGAGCGGCTATTGGGATTTCAGAAAAATCGGATGCTGTATGCTTAGTTGTTTCTGAAGAAACAGGAAAAACATCTTATATAAAAGATGGGGAGTTTATACTGTACGAAAATTCGTTTACTCTTACTGAAACCTTAAAAAGTGATTTAATTTAAATCAACTTACTATTGATTTTTTAAATTGCATTTCGTACAAATTATAGTAATATCCTTTTTGTTTTAACAATTCCGAATGAGAGCCTTGTTCTACAATTACCCCTTTATCCATCACAATTATTTTATCCGATTTCTTAATGGTTGCTAAACGATGCGCAATGACAATAGAAGTCTGATTTTTTGTAATTGTATCTGTGGCGTCTTGAATTAATTTTTCTGAATACGAGTCAATAGATGAAGTTGCCTCGTCTAAAACCAACACACTCGGTTTACTCACATAAGCTCTTAAAAATGCAATTAATTGACGTTGACCTGAAGATAACATCACTCCACGCTCTTTAACATTGTATTGGTAATTATTAGGCAAACTCATAATAAATTCATGAATACCAATCTTTTTTGCAGCCTCAACAACCTCTTCTAGAGGAATGTCTTTATTTAAAACAATATTCTTAAATATGGTATCAGAAAATAAAAAAACATCTTGTAAAACCACCGCTACATTCGATCTTAAATTGAGTAAAGTGTATTCCTTTATATCATGATTATCAATTGCTATTGAACCAGACTCTACTTCATAAAACCGATTTAACAAATTGATTATAGTAGATTTCCCTGCTCCTGTTGCTCCAACAATAGCAACTGTTTCTCCCGATTTTACATCAAAAGAAATGCCTCGTAAAACTTCCTCATTTTCAACATAACTAAAATGCACCTCTTTAAAAGAAATTTCTCCTTTTAAATTATTATTTTCGAGCACTCCTTTAGCATCAATATGGCTATCTGTATCAAAAATTTCAAAGACTCGATTTCCGGCTACCATACCCATTTGTAAAGTGTTGAATTTATCAGCGATTTGACGAAGAGGTCTAAACAACATTTCAGAAAACATAATAAAGGCAAAAACATCTCCGGCTTTAATTCCGCTTCCTTCCACCATTACATTTAGTCCGCCGTACCAAACAACAACTCCTACCGTAATTGAGGTTATCACCTCCACAATTGGAAAAAAGATAGAATAATACAAGACTGTATCTTCCCATGCTTTTTTATGTTTCCCATTAATTTCTACAAAATTATCATATTCAATTTTTTCCCGATTAAAGAGTTGTACAATTTTCATTCCTGTCACTCGTTCTTGCACAAAACCATTCAAATTTGCTGCTTGCTCTCTAATTTCTTTAAAAGAGGCTTTCATATAAAGTTGAAATAACTTGGTCGCATAAATAATTATTGGGAGCACTATTAAGGTAATCAATGCTAATTTCCAACTTAAAAATAACATGGCAATAATCACAGCAATCATGGTGAGTAAATCCCCAACAATCATAAAAAATCCTTGACCAAAAAAATTAGCTATTTGCTCTATATCAGTCACTGCTCTAGTCACCAATTTCCCCACTGAAGAAGTGTCAAAATAGGCCATTTTAAAATTAAGTATATGCTTGTACAACTTCATGCGAATATCTTTAATGATGCTATATCCCAATTTATTTGATACATAAATAAAAACCAAACGTCCAAAAACTTCAAACAATAAAACTACTACCATCAACAGTACAATATTGATTAAACCGCTTCTATCTTTTAACGGTAAGTAATCATCAATAACAATTTTTAACAGAACAGGTCTTATCACTGCTAATCCTGCCAATAATATAGCAGAGACAGAGGCTACAAAAAACAAGCCTCTATAAGCCTTTGCAAATTGCATCAACCTGCTAAACACCTTTATATCAAATGCCTTCCCTGTAGTATCACTCATTATTTAATGTTTCTTTTGGATAGGT
>JAGLDM010000315.1 GCA_023145595.1 Flavobacteriaceae bacterium
TATTTTCCAAAATGGAATATTGAAACCTCTTACTTTGATGGAACCATAGCGTCAGATATAGAAGCACAAATTAAACCGAATACAAAAATTTTATTTGCAGAGTCACCTACGAATCCAGCAATTGATATTATTGATTTGGAAGTATTAGGAACTATCGCGAAAAAACACAATTTACTTTTGGTTATTGACAATTGTTTTGCAACTCCTTATTTGCAAAATCCAATAAAATTTGGAGCAGATATTGTAATTCATTCAGCAACCAAATTAATGGATGGTCAAGGTCGTGTTCTAGGTGGAGTAGCGGTAGGAAAAAAGGAATTGATAAGAGAGATTTATTTATTCTCTAGAAATACAGGTCCTGCAATGTCTCCATTTAACGCATGGGTACTGTCAAAGAGTTTAGAAACTTTGGCGGTTAGATTAGACCGACATTGTGAAAACGCATTGAAAATTGCCTCGTATTTGGAAACTAATAAAAAAGTAAATTGGGTAAAATATCCATTTTTAAAATCACATCCACAGTACGAAATTGCTAAAAAGCAAATGAAGCAGGGAGGTAATATCATCGCCTTTGAAGTAAAAGGAGGTGTCGATGCTGGACGTACATTTTTAGATCAATTAAAAATGTGTTCGTTGTCTGCTAACTTGGGAGATACTAGAACGATTGTAACACATCCTGCCTCAACAACGCATAGTAAATTAAGTGTTGAAGATCGCTTGGAAGTAGGTATTACAGATGGTTTAGTTCGAATTTCTATAGGTTTAGAGAATTTTGAAGATGTAGTTTCAGATTTAGATCAGGCATTAAATTTTTTGAATAAATAAAGGAGAGTATCCTATTAATTTAGTAGGTTTACTACTTATTTCTTAAACTACTCATTTCATGCTTTCAAAAAAGACAAAGTACGGATTAAAAGCACTAACCTATTTAGCGAGACAAGAAACGAAAGCACCTGTTCAGATTGCTCAAATTTCTAAGAGTGAAAACATTTCGCAAAAGTTTTTGGAAAGTATTTTGCTATCTCTTCGAAAAAGAGGCTTGCTAGGATCAAAAAAAGGTAAAGGAGGTGGTTATTACTTAATTAAAGAACCTTCAGAAATTTTGATGACAGAGGTCATTCGTGAATTAGAAGGACCTATAGCTATGTTACCTTGTGTAAGTCTCAATTATTATGAAAAATGTGATGATTGCCCAGATGAAAATGCTTGCAGCGTTAATAAATTAATGTCTCAAGTAAGAGACAGTACACTTGAAATTTTTGGAAACACCACTCTAGAAGATTTAAAAAACTAAACCAACTCACTTCAAATGTTATTTTTTGTAAAAATTTCTTGTGAGAAAAGGTTAGATAATATACATTTGCACATTAATCTACTATTCCGATAGGGTAATAGTATTAAAAAATAATAGAAGTTATGTTTGATTCAGTTGAAATTAAAAAAGCAAATAAATTGTTGAGAGATCAGTCTCCGCAGGAAATCATTGCTTGGGCTTTGTCAAAAGCCAAAAATCCTATTGTTACAACAAATTTTAGGCCTTATGAAGTTGCTATTTTAAATGCAGTGTCTCAAATTAAAAGTGATATAAAGGTAATTTGGTGTGATACGGGTTACAATACACCAAACACTTATAAACATGCAAATGAGTTGATTTCAACCTTAAAGTTGAATGTTCATTTATATGTTCCAAAGCAAACAACTGCTCATAGAGATGCAACTATTGGTATTCCATCAATTGAAGACCCAAAGCACAAACTCTTTACAGAACAGGTGAAATTAGAGCCTTTTAAGCGGGCAATGTCAGAACACACTCCAGATGTATGGTTTACAAACCTACGTAAGGGACAAACCGCTTTTAGAGACTCCATAGATACCCTTTCAGTGAGTGCAGATGGTATGTTAAAGGTAAGTCCGTTTTACAATTGGTCAGATGCTGAGTTAGATGTTTATTTAGAAGAAAACAATCTTCCAAATGAGTTTAAATATTTTGATCCTACTAAAGTATTAGAAAGTAGAGAGTGTGGTTTACACGCTTAAAATCAGGTAGATTCTCGTCCCGATAACTATAGAGTAAGAGCCTAAATTTCACTAAAGGCTCTAGAGTCTGTAGGAATAAAAAGAGCTAAAAAAAAAGAAATTCAAAAAACAATACACCACCAATAATAAGTTATGCTAAGTTTTAGAACAGAAATAGAAGATTCAATAGTGGAGCGAGATATCATTGATTTAGCAAATAAAATTGAACTTTTTAAAGAAGGAAAAGTAAACGAAGAGAAATTTAGAAGTTTACGTTTAGCACGTGGTGTTTATGGTCAACGTCAGTTTGGGGTTCAAATGATTCGTATAAAACTGCCATTTGGTCGCGTATCAAGTGATCAGTTACACAGAATTTGCGATGTTTCTGATGAATATTCTAGAGGTAGATTGCATATTACAACACGTCAAGATATTCAAATTCATCATGTAAGTTTAGATCGCACTCCAGAACTTTGGGCCGAATTAGAGAAAAGTGATATCACTTTGCGTGAGGCTTGTGGAAATACAGTAAGAAATATAACAGCCTCTGAAACTGCAGGTATTGATGTAGATGAACCTTTTGATGTTTCGCCTTATGCAGACGCGCTATTTCGTTTCTTTTTAAGAAACCCGATTAGTCAAGAAATGGGACGAAAGTTTAAAATTTCTTTTTCAGGAACAGATGCTGATACAGGATTGAGTTATATGCATGATCTTGGTTTTATAGCAAAGATTAAAGATGGAAAACGTGGATTTAAAGTATTGCTTGGTGGTGGTTTAGGATCTCAACCAAGACAGGGAGATGTGATTTATGAATTTTTAGAAGCAGATAAAATTATTCCATTAACAGAAAGTACTTTGCGTGTTTTTGACAGGTATGGTGAACGAAGCAAAAGAGCAAAAGCTCGTTTGAAATTCTTAATAAAAGATCTTGGATTAAATGCTTTTGTACAATTGTTAGAAAACGAACAATTGGCGTTATCACATCAAACAGTAGCCATCGACACTTCTGAATTTGATAAAGAAGTTGAATTACCAATAGTCGAAGTGCCTTCTGTAGAAATCAAAGATTCAAATTTATTTGAAAAATGGAAAACAGCAAATGTATTTAAACAAAAACAAGACGGACTTTACGCCATCGGGATTAAAGTTATTTTGGGTGATTTTTATACAGACAAAGCACGATTATTAGCAGATTTGATTCGGGATTATGCTGGAGATGAAATACGATTGAGTTTAAGACAAAACATAGTAGTCAAACATGTAAAAGAAGAATTACTTCCTTTCTTTTATATTGAATTAGAAAAACTCGGGTTTACAGATTTGGGTTACAATTCTACGCAAGATATTACTGCTTGCCCGGGTACAGATACTTGTAATTTAGGGATTGCAAGTAGTACAGGAATAGCAACTGAATTGGAACGAGTTTTAAAAATAGAATACCCTCAATTTATCAACAATAAAGACATCACTATAAAAATAAGTGGTTGTATGAATGCTTGTGGGCAACATAGTATGGCAGAAATTGGTTTTCAAGGAATGTCAATCAGAACAAAAGATAAGAAAGTTGTTCCTGCCCTTCAAATTTTATTGGGTGGAGGTAATTTAGGAGATGGAACTGCACGATTTGCAGATAAAGTAATTAAAGTACCAAGTAAAAGAGGAGATGATGCGTTGCGTTATTTGCTAAATGATTTTGTAAAAAATTCAATTGGAGAAGAGCGATTCCTTCAATATTATGATAGACAAGGAGAAATTTATTTTTACGAATTGTTAAAGCCTTTGGCTAATGTTGAAAATTTAAAAGATGAAGACTTTATTGATTGGGGAGCAGACAAAAATTATGTAATAGCAATTGGAGTAGGAGAATGTGCAGGAGTTGTAATTGATTTAATTCAAACACTTGTTTTTGAAAGTGAAGAAAAAATTGAATTAGCACAACAAGCAATCAATGAAGGGCAATGGTCAGATAGTATTTATCAATCATATGCTTCCATTGTAAATACTGCTAAAGCATTGTTGTTGTTTGAAGAGCAAAAAACAAATACGCATGCTGGTATTATTAGAGATTTTGACACCTATTTTTCTAAAACAGGAAAGATTAGTCTTTCAATGAGTTTTAGTGATTTTGTTTACCAAATAAATCAGAATAAACCAACAGAAAAATTTGCTCTGAAATATTTGAATGATGCAAGAGAATTTGTAAAAAGTGTTGAGTTATATAGAGAAAACGAACTTAAAAGTGTAGTGTGATGGAAAAAAATGAATTGTATCCAATTTTTTTAAAAGTATCAAAATTAAATGTGATGATTCTTGGCGGTGGAAGTGTTGGTTTTGAGAAACTATCGTTTTTGTTAAAATCAAGTCCGAACGCAAATGTAGTAGTTACTGCCAAAGAATTTTCTAAAGAAATGATTTCATTGGCTAAAGAATTTGATATTCCATTAATGTGGCGTCCCTACAGTAAAAACTTATTACACAAGCAACACATGGTAATTGCTGCGACGAATGATAAAGATGTGAATAAAGAAATTCATCGCGATGCCAAAGCAAAGCAATTGTTAGTAAATGTGGCAGATACGCCAGAGTTATGTGACTTTTATTTAGGAGGAATTGTAACGAAAGGAAACGTGAAAATCGCCATTTCTACCAATGGAAAATCACCGACAATGGCAAAGCGTTTGCGTCAGTTTTTTGAAGAAGTGATTCCTGAAAATATAGATGATTTGGTAGAAAACCTGAATTTTTACAGAACAACAATTAAAGGGAAGTTTACTGATAAAGTTTCAAAATTGAATGAATTAACGCAAGGTTTTATAGTGAAATAGGAAGGCTAATAAAAAACACAAAAAGTTTCGATGATATTCATTGAAACTTTTTGTGTTTTTACACTATTGATAGAATATGAAGGGGTATTTGTCTTGGAGCCTTAGGTTTGGATGGGGTATATGTTCTATTAGGCAATTCTCATAATTAAATTTTATTTTTTTAGTTCATCCGTTTTTGATTTAGGATTCAACTTTCATAGTTGAATCCTATTTTCAAATATAGTCAAAAACTGGTTTAAAATTCCGTCCCAATTTCTGATAAGCATTGTCCATTTTTTCGGGTGCTTGTGCAAAAAAACGCCTGTAGTTAGCATTAATCCTGCTATTACTGTGTGTTTTTTATTATTGTTTAGTTTTTCAGTATTTTAAATACTTCAACTATTTGGTTATTCTTAACTACTTTTAAAAAGTAAATAGCTGACGGTTGTGCTTCTAAACTAATGTTAGTAGAAGTGCTATTTATCGTTTTATTTGTTATTACTCTTCCTTGTAGGTCGTACAACAGAACAGTTAACCCTTCTGTTCTTTCTACTTTTAAGGTTAAAAAATCTGTTGTAGGGTTAGGGCAAACGCTTAATGCTAAATTAATAGCTGTTTCGTTTATTCCTAACGCTATAATATCGGTTTTAGCATAGTTCCAAACTTTAATATCATCCATTATATATTTATCATACCCTTGTCCGTCAGGTCCTGTTCCAATATAAAAATTATCG
>JAGLDM010000316.1 GCA_023145595.1 Flavobacteriaceae bacterium
GCGACTAAAACGACGCCAGAAATAAGAAAAACAATAATTGCTTCGTAACCCATGTAGTGTTATTTTGTGCCAAATGTAAAACTTTTTATGTATTTAAATATGATTAAAGTCATGTTTGAAACATATTTTATACAGTTTTCAAACCCAGCAAAATAAGCAGGTGATTGACAGAGTATTAAGACTCTTAATTCATAAAAAAAAACTCGATATTTTATCGAGGTTTTGAATAATTTAGCTTACTTCGTAAGTTTCTCCAGAGAAAAACAAGTCATCAACTTTAGAGAATTTAGATGTTTTTTGAACTTCGTCCGTGAGTTGCTGCTCTCTATCTTCAAAAGTATCATCTTCAAAACTTCTAATAATTCCGGTTGCTAAAGGATATTCCATTTTTACCAACATTTGATGCAATGTATTATCTTCACATTTGGCATCATGCACTAAAAGGTCTTCTTGTGTTATTCCGTTTTCTCCAATAGTAACAGTTTTCAGTTTCAATCCGTTTAAAACTATCCCCTTATCTTTTTCTTTACCAAAAATCATTGGTTTTCCATGTTCTAAGAAAATTTGTTTATCGGCTCTAACAACTTTATCTGTGTATTTAGTAAAACATCCATCATTAAAAATAACACAATTTTGAAGAATCTCAATTAAAGATGTTCCTTTAAACTTTTCTGCCTCAATAAATAATTGTGTCATTTCCTTCGGCGTATTACCCCCCATTCTTGCAAAGAAACGCGCTCTAGCACCCAAAGCTAATTCTCCCGGATGAAACGGTGGTTGTGTATTTCCAAAAGGTGAAGATTTTGTTTTTTGACCAATTAAAGACGTTGGTGAAAATTGTCCTTTTGTTAAACCATAAATCTCGTTATTAAACAAGATAATATTAAGGTCTAGATTTCTACGTAATACATGGATAAAATGATTTCCTCCAATAGCTAAACTATCACCATCACCTGTAATCATCCAAACACTTAAATCTGGGTTTGCCAATTTAACCCCACTAGATATTGCAGCAGCTCGACCATGAATAGTATGCATACCGTAAGAATTTATATAATAAGGAAAGCGTGACGAACACCCAATACCCGATATAAAAACAACATTCTCTCTCTTAACCCCCATTTCTGGAAGCGCTTTTTGCATTGCTCTAAGAATTACATAATCATCACAACCAGGACACCATCTTACTTCTTGATCACTGGTAAAATCTTTAAACGTATATTTTTTTTCTGTAATTGCTCCCATCTTACTCTTCTTTTAAAATGTTCTTAAATTTCGCTACCATAGTTGTTACAGAAAATGGTAATCCTGATACTTGGTTGTACTGCATAAAATCAATCTCTTGATATTTCCCTTTTAATATAAATGCCAATTGCCCTTTGTTCAATTCACAAACAACAACTTTTTTGAATTTAGAAAACACCTCTGCTGTGTTTTTTGGCATTGGGTTAATGTAATTAAAATGAGCATGTCCTACTTTAAATCCTTGGTGATTTAATTTACCAACGGTTGAATGCAAACTACCATAAGTTCCTCCCCATCCTACTACTAATAAATCTCCTTCATCAACAAAATCAGATTTTAAATCAGGAATGTAATTAGCAACACGTGCAACTTTCTCTTCTCTAATTTTTGTCATGTACTCGTGGTTATCTGGAACATAAGAAACATTACCGGTTGCCTTATCTTTTTCCAATCCACCCACACGATGTTCTAAGCCCGGAGTACCCGGAATTGCCCAATTACGCGCCAAGGTTTCATTATCTCTATCATAAGGATGCCAAGATTCAGAATGTCCATCAATCAATTTTGTTTTGATTTCTGGCATATCATCAATCGACTTAATTCTCCATGGCTCAGATCCGTTGGCTATATAACCGTCTGTCAATAAAATTACCGGAGTCATGTGCTCCAAGGCTAATTTTGATGCCATATAAGCATAGTCAAAACAATCGGCTGGTGTACTTGCTGCAATCACAATTACAGGACTCTCTCCATTTCTACCATACATTGCTTGCAACAAATCTGATTGCTCTGTTTTTGTAGGTAAACCTGTTGAAGGCCCCCCACGTTGTACGTTTACAATTACCAGTGGCAGTTCGGTCATCAACGCCAATCCAATCGCCTCACCCTTTAATGCTAGTCCAGGACCAGAAGTAGTAGTAATTGCCAAATCACCTGCAAAAGAAGCCCCGATTGCCGAAGTAACTCCTGCAATTTCATCCTCTGCCTGAAATGCTTTTACACCAAAATGTTTATGTTTTACCAATTCATGCAGTATATCTGTTGCTGGTGTAATAGGGTAAGATCCTAAAAATAATTCGAGCCCAGATTTTTCAGCAGCTGCTAAAAAACCCCACGCAGTATTTGTGTTTCCATTTACGATTCTATAGGTGCCTTTTGGCATTGTAGAAGGCGCAACTGAATAGGAATTAGGAATTAATTCTAAAGTTTCTGCAAAATAAAATCCCGCTTTTAATACTTTAGCATTTGCTTCCGAAATTACTGGCTTGTATTTAAATTTTTCATCAAAGAAATTCAAGGTATGATCCATATCTCTATCATACATCCAATACACCATACCCAAAGCAAACATATTTTTACTTCTTATAATGCTTTTATTATCCAACCCTAAATCCTTTAACGATTCCTTGGTTAAGGAGGTCATAGAAACTTCGATCACACGATAATTATCTAATGAGCCATCTTCTAAAGGATTGGTTTCGTATTCTGCTTTTTGCAAATTCTTTTTAGAAAACGAATCCGTATCTACTATTATAGTGTGTCCTGCTTTTACTGCAGCTAAGTTTGTTTTTAAACCTGCGGGATTCATTGCCACTAATAAATCTAGATCATCACCAGGAGTGCTAATTTCTACACTACCAATATGCACTTGAAATCCTGAAACTCCGTATAAACTCCCCTGCGGAGCCCTAATCTCTGACGGATAATTCGGAAAGGTTGAAATATCGTTTCCAAACATTGCAGAGGTGTCTGTAAATTGAGTTCCAGTTAATTGCATTCCGTCTCCAGAATCCCCCACAAAGCGAATTACAACTGAGTTTAAATCCTCTGCGATATCAGGTCCCATTATTTTATTATCTTCTATCATATTTTTGAATTGATACGTTTCTTTTAAATTATAAAAAAGGTACTTCCAAAAATAGAAATAATTAAAAGAATAAAGTAGGATTTTTAGTATAATTTTTATTATTTTTACTTTTTTATTTCTAAAACTTTAACCTTTTAATCTAAATATTAAAATTATGGCAATAATTATAACCGATGAATGCATAAACTGTGACGCATGCGTTTCTGAATGCCCAAATAATGCGATTTACGAACCAGATGTAGAATGGTCTTATTCCGACGAAACTGCATTAAGCGGATCAGTAACTACTCCTGACGGAAGAGAAATTGATGCTGACGAACAAAACGAACCTATATCTGACGAGTTTTATTTTATCGTATCAGACAAGTGCACGGAATGTATAGGGTTTCATGACGAACCACAATGCGCTTCCGTTTGCCCTGTAGATTGCTGTATTGTTGATGAAGATCACGAAGAGACCGAAGATCAATTGTTAGCAAAAAAAGCATGGTTACATAATGAATAAATAGTTTTTAATTATGTATTCGAAAAGCACTTAAAATGTAGCAACCCTACATTTTAAGTGCTTTTTTGTTTTTAACGACACTCCTTATAATAAACCCAGTATTAAAGTTTTTTTTTGCAAACTGACATAAGTCATAATTTAAACAGCTTATATTCAATACCTTTGCAAACCTAAACTTAATAGGCGATTAAGACTCTAAAATAGATTCATTAAAAGCCTCTTCTAAATAACATATACTTATGGGAAAAAAACCCTCGAAATTAATCTGTGACGCCAACGAAGCGGTTGCTCGTATTGCGCATAAAACAAATGAAATCTGTGCTATTTATCCAATTACGCCTGCTTCACCTATGGGTGAGCACGTAGATGAATATAGTGCAAAAAACGAACAAAACATTTGGAATAACGTTCCTAGAATTGTAGAACTGCAAAGTGAAGGAGGTGCCGCAGGTACTGTTCACGGATCTTTACAAGCCGGAGCCTTAACCACAACCTTTACTGCGTCACAAGGATTGTTGCTGATGATCCCAAACATGTATAAGATTGCTGGTGAATTATTACCCAGTGTTATTCATGTAGCCGCAAGAACCATTGCAACACATGCTCTATCTATTTTTGGAGATCATAGTGATGTCATGGCAGTTCGACAAACAGGATACGCCATGCTTTTTGGCGGAAATGTACAAGAAGCACATGATTTTGCCCTAATCACTCAAGTAGCAACCCTACGCAGCCGTGTGCCATTTTTAAATATTTTTGACGGTTTTAGAACTTCTCACGAAATTTCTAAAATTGATGCAATTCCAGATGATGTCATTAAAGCAATGATGCCTGAAGGAAATATCATGGAGCATAAAAACAGATCTTTAGATCCAGATAATCCTGTAATTAGAGGTACATCTCAAAATCCAGATGTGTTTTTCCAAGCGCGTGAAGCCGCAAATAAATTCTATACAAACACTCCTGATATCGTTCAAGAGGTTATGGATGAGTTTTATGACCTTACGGGGCGTAGATATAGTTTATTCCATTATATAGGACATCCAGAAGCAGAAAGAGTAACTGTTATTATGGGTTCTGGAGAAGGACCTGTTAGAGAAACTATTGATCAAATGGTTGCTGATGGAGAAAAGGTTGGAGCCTTATTTGTGCGCCTATACAGACCATTTTCTGCAAAACATTTTATAGACGGACTGCCTAAAACAGTTAAAAAAATTGCAGTTTTAGATCGTACGAAAGAACCCGGAGCAATAGGTGACCCTCTATATTTAGATGTACTAAGTGCTTTTATTGAATGTGAAGAAAAAATGCCGAAAATTGTTGGTGGGAGATACGGATTATCTTCAAAAGAATTTACCCCTAAAATGGTAAAAGGTATTTATGATGAACTGTTAAAAGATAAACCTAAAAAACATTTTACTGTTGGTATTAAAGACGATTTAACCCACACAAATATAGATGCTGATAAAGACTTTAACGTTAAAAGCTCTACTATAAACTGTATGTTCTACGGATTAGGTTCCGATGGTACTGTTGGAGCAAATAAAAATTCTATCAAAATTATTGGACAAACAACTGATAATTATGTACAAGGATATTTTGTGTATGACTCCAAAAAAGCAGGAGCTCAAACCATTTCGCACTTACGATTTGGACCAGATCCAATTCACTCATCATATTTAATAGATAAAGCCGATTTTATTGCGAGTCACCAGTTCAATTTTATTGAAAAATACAATATGATTGATGA
>JAGLDM010000317.1 GCA_023145595.1 Flavobacteriaceae bacterium
CCTGCCTTCGCAGGAATGACAAAAGGGCTACTCGCCCAATTTCAATTTTACGTTGTAATTCTTAAGAATTTCTTTATAATTATCTGAAGTAAAATTCTTTGCGCTAAATATTTCTTTACGTTCATTACGCATTCTTAAATGTTCTATTGACCGTAAAAACCGTCGCAACCCCTGCTCATTTTCAATCAATAACCCGGGAACTTTTACAGTTTTTCCAGATTCATTTTTTGCGATCATTGTAAAATAAGAAGAATTACAGTGCTTTATTTCACCGGTTCTAATGTTTTGTGATTCTACTCTTATTCCAACCACCATAGAGGAGTTTCCAACATAATTTACCCTAGATTTTAAAGTAACTAACTGCCCTACTTCTATCGGGGATAAAAAATCAACTCTATTTACAGATGCGGTAACACAGTATTCACCAGAAAATTTTGACGCTGAAGAAAATGCTGCTTTATCCATCAATGATAGAATAAATCCACCATGAATTTTTCCGCTAAAATTAGAATGTGATGGCAACATCAATTCGGTTAAAGTAATCTCAGACTCTTTTGTGTTTTTATAAATAGTATTCATTAAAATCAATGTTATATAATCATTATCTGCCGCAAAAGTACTTTATTTTTAAAGATAATTCTATTAATAATATTCAGTT
Organism: Flavobacteriaceae bacterium; assembly: GCA_023145595.1. Lineage (GTDB taxonomy): Bacteria > Bacteroidota > Bacteroidia > Flavobacteriales > Flavobacteriaceae > Urechidicola. Next base: position 659 of record JAGLDM010000317.1, read on the forward strand.
GTTCTTCAATAAACATTTAGTATCTTGAAAATTATTTATCAACCATAAATTTATATAATTATGATTTCATCTTTCACTTGGCTAATTCCTGTTATTTTTATTGTTATTACGGGTCTTTTTATTGTAAAACAACAAACGGCGATTATCATTGAACGCTTTGGAAAATTTACGAGTATTCGACAAGCAGGTTTAAATCTTAAAATTCCTTTGGTTGATAAAATTGCTGGTAGAATTAGTTTAAAAATTCAACAATTAGATGTAATTATTGAAACCAAAACAAAGGATGATGTATTTGTTCATTTAAAAATATCTGTTCAATTCCAAATTCAAAAAGACAATGTTTATGATGCTTTTTACAAATTACAGAATCCGCATGAACAGATTACAGCTTTTATATTTGATGTAGTTCGTGCCGAAGTCCCTAAAATGAAATTAGATGATGTCTTTGTTAAAAAAGATGAAATAGCACAAGCGATCCAGAGAGAATTAAAAGACGCAATGTTGAATTATGGGTATGATATTGTAAAGGCTTTGGTTACAGATATTGATCCAGATGAAAATGTAAAAATTGCCATGAACCGTATCAATGCTGCTGATCGTGAAAAAACAGCTGCACAACACGAAGGAGATGCACAACGTATTTTAATTGTAGAAAGAGCAAAAGCAGAAGCAGAAAGCAAGCGTTTACAAGGTTTAGGAATTGCAGATCAACGTCGTGAAATTGCCAGAGGTTTGGAAGAAAGTATGGTTATTTTAAATAGAGCAGGTATCAATTCTCAAGAAGCATCTGCTTTAATTATTGTAACGCAACATTATGATACGCTGCAAAGTATTGGGTCAAAATCTGGTTCTAATTTAATATTGTTACCAAATAACCCGAATGCTGCAAGTAATATGCTTACTGATGTTGTTACGGGTATGGTAGCTGCTAATAAAATAAATATTACTAACAGTGAAAATAACGAAGAAATAGAATCATAATTAATTACCACAAAAAAATCCTGCTAAATATTTAGCAGGATTTTTTATATATTTTAGGAAACTTATTTCTTTTCCTTTTCAGTTTTTTCTTTCTCTACGCCTTCTTCTTTAGACGCATTTTTAAACTCTTTAATTCCGCTACCTAAACCACGCATTAATTCTGGAATTTTCTTGCCTCCAAAAAGTAATAAAACTATGACTACAAGAATTGCGATTTCCGGACCGCTTATCATCAAAAATATACTTAATAAATTCATTTTATTTATTTTAGATTACAAATATAGAAAAGTTATTTGTTTTAATTATTATTATCTAATTTAAACCTTCTATTTGTATAGGTATAGTA
>JAGLDM010000318.1 GCA_023145595.1 Flavobacteriaceae bacterium
TGAAAATGGAAATATTGATTTAGACGATTTAAGAGAAAAGGCAATTTTACACAAAGATAATCTTGCTGCATTGATGGTTACCTACCCATCTACTCACGGAGTTTTTGAATCATCCATTCGTGAAATCACACAGATTATTCATAACAACGGCGGACAAGTATATATGGATGGTGCCAATATGAATGCACAAGTTGGATTAACAAATCCGGCTACCATTGGAGCCGATGTATGTCATTTAAACTTACACAAAACATTTGCCATTCCGCATGGAGGTGGAGGTCCTGGAGTAGGGCCTATTTGTGTTGTAAAACATTTAGCCGAGTTTTTACCTAGTAACCCAATTATTAAAACAGGAGGTAAAAACGCCATTACCGCAATTTCATCTGCACCTTGGGGTTCTGCTTTGGTAGAAATTATTTCTTATGCTTATATAAAAATGCTTGGTCATAACGGACTGAGAGAATCAACGAAAATGGCAATTTTAAATGCCAATTACTTAAAATCTTGTTTAGAAGAACATTATTCCATTTTATATGCTGGCGAACAAGGAAGAGCCGCACATGAAATGATTGTTGACTTTAGAGAGTTTAAAGAAAAAGGAATTGAGGTAACGGATGTAGCAAAGCGATTGATGGATTATGGATTCCACGCGCCTACCCTTTCATTTCCTGTTGCTGGAACTTTGATGATTGAACCAACAGAAAGCGAAAATAAAGCTGAATTAGACCGCTTTCTTTCTGCAATGATTTCAATTAAAAAGGAAATAGACAATTTCAATCCAGAAGATTCTGTATTAAAAAACGCACCTCATACACAGGCAATGGTAACTGCCGATGAATGGCCTCACTCCTATTCTAGACAAGAAGCTGCTTATCCTTTAGATTATATCAAAGAAAATAAATATTGGCCACCTGTAAGAAGAGTAAATGATGCTTTTGGTGACCGTAATTTAATTTGCTCTTGTAATCCCATTGAGGATTATATGTGATTTGAAGTATGAGGTTAGAAGTGAAAAGTTTGACCGATGACTGATGGATAAAAACATAAACGACAAAATATATTTCGACCTGTTTCGACTCCGCTCATCAACCATCAACCATCAACCATCAACCATCAACCAAATAATGAATAATAAAGTAAGAAATATACGGACACAATTATTATCAGACAACTGGTACACCTTAAACAAAATTACGTTTGAATATTTAAACGATAGCGGTGTTTGGGAAACACAAATGCGTGAATCTTATGACCGAGGAGATGGTGCTGCTATCTTTTTATACAATCCGACAAAAAAAACAGTCATTCTTACCAAACAATTTAGAATGCCTACCTACCAAAATGGTAACGATGACGGAATGTCTATTGAAGTTTGTGCAGGTCTTTTAGATGGCGATGACCCTGAAACGTGTGTCATAAAAGAAGCCGAAGAAGAATCTGGATATAGAGTAACAAAGGTTAAAAAAGTATTAGAAGCATATATGTCTCCAGGGGCAGTTACTGAAATTGTTTATATGTTTATTGCTGAATACTCTGATGAAATGAAAGTAAGCGAAGGTGGTGGCTTAGCATCTGAAACTGAAAATATTGAAGTGCTAGAAGTTACGTTTATAGATGCGTTAAAAATGATTGAATCCGGAGAAATATCCGACGGGAAAACAATTATGTTGTTGCAATATGCGCAACTTCATAAGTTGGTTTATTAGATCAAAAAAGAAGTTTCGGTTTCTTGTAACTGTAAACTTTTATTTTTTCCAAAACCGTGGTCGGGGTGGTTTTTATATCGAAGTTTATTTTCTGTCATTCGTTTTTCTTTTCCTCAAAATGACATTTAATTTTTAGTTATCTTTACCCGAAGATTTAAATAGTATAATATATGAATTGGTATATCAAGGTAATTAATCAGTTTTCAGATTTTTCAAGTAGAGCAAGAAGAAAGGAGTTTTGGATGTTTGTATTGTTTAATATGGCTTTTGCTTTGTGTGCAATGCTTCTTGATAATTTTTTGGGAACAACCATCCAAATTGCTGGTGAAGATGTGGGATATGGATTGATTTATATTATATATTCTTTATTTGTGTTGATTCCTAATTTAGCGTTATCGGTTAGAAGAATGCACGATGTTGGTAAAAGCGGTTGGTTTTTGCTAATTGCGTTTATTCCAATTATTGGGGCAATTTGGCTATTGGTTTTAGATTGTACTGATGGTGAAAAAGGCACAAATAAATGGGGACCAAACCCAAAAGAAGAGTAAATTTCAGTTCCCCTTCGTTTTAATTTTATTTACAATCGTTTGGGCAAGTTTTATTTTTGATTCTACAGTCCAACCAGCAACATGCGGAGACAATAAAACCTTTTCAGAATGGACTAAATATTTAAAAGCAGTTGGTAATTGTTCATTTTCAAAAAGATTTTCAAAACTTGTTTTTTCGTATTCTAAAACATCCAACCCGGCACCTAATATTTTTTTATTTTTTAGTGCATCAACCAAATCTGAAGTAACAATGGCGCTTCCACGAGCCGTATTCAATATCCAAAAAGGTTTTAAAAACTTAGATATAAATTCAGCATCAATCATCTGATGCGACAATTCGTTAAACGGCGTATGAAGGCTAAGTACGTCGGTTTTTAGAAATAACTCTTCTAAAGATACTTGGCTGCAATTTTGATCGCCAACACCTTCTTTAATGTCGTAGCAAAGCACCTCAACATCGAAGCCTTGTAATTTTTTCGCAAAGGACTTACCCATATTTCCGTAACCAATCAAACCAACTGTTAAGCCATCTAATTCAATACCTCGATTGTCTTCTCGCAGCCATTTCCCTTTTCTAATTTCTCGGTCTGCTTTGTTGAGTTTATTGAATAAGGAAAGGAGCATTCCTAAGGCATGTTCACCTACGGCATTTCTATTTCCTTCAGGGGCAGCGATCAACTCAATGCCTTTTTGTTGGGCATAATCACAATCGATACTTTCCAATCCAGCACCTACCCTAGCAATGAATTTTAGGTTTGTAGCCGCATCTATAAATTGTTTATCAATTTTAAAACGACTACGGATTACAATACCATCATAAGAAGAAATTTTCTTTTCAATAACCGATTTTGAAGACGAATAATCTTCATCATTGACATGCCCTAAATCATTAAGTTGATTTAGGAGGAGAGGATGGTTGGAATCTAAATGGAGAATTTTCAAAACAAGTATTTTAGATTGTTGGCGTTTTGATTCTAAAAAATTTTATGGTCTAAAATATCAAATTAATACTGCTCATTTTCATTTGGAAAATTCTTAGATTTCACATCTTTAATATAGTTTTTAAACGCACCTGCCATATCATCGTACAAATTCAAATAACGACGTAAAAAACGTGGATTAAATTCATGTGTCATTCCCAACATATCATGAGTTACAAGAACTTGACCGTCTACACCTGCTCCAGCACCAATCCCTATAACAGGAATTATTAAACTCTCAGCAATTTCTTGTGCCAGTTTAGCAGGAACCTTTTCTAAAACAAGAGCAAAACAACCTAATTTTTCTAATAGTTTTGCGTCCTTTTTTAATTTTTCAGCCTCTTCTTCTTCTTTTGCTCTTACGGTATATGTGCCAAATTTATAAATAGATTGCGGAGTTAATCCTAAATGTCCCATCACAGGAATACCCGCATTTAAAATCTTTTTTATAGAGCCTTTCACCTCCTTACCTCCTTCTAACTTAACGGAGTGACCACCGCTTTCTTTCAAAATTCTGATGGCAGAGCGCAAAGCCTCTTTAGAGTCAGATTGATAACTTCCAAAGGGTAAATCAACCACTACCAAGCCTCTATTTGTGGCTCTTACAACAGAACTGGCATGATATATCATTTCGTCTAAGGTAATAGGAACCGTTGTTTCGTGTCCAGCCATTACGTTAGAAGCAGAATCACCAACCAATATCACATCAATACCTGCGTTATCAACAATTTTGGCCATGGTGTAATCATAGGCGGTTAACATTGATATTTTCTCATTGTTCCGTTTCATGTCCACCAAAGACTTTACAGTAACTCTTTTATATTCGTTTTTAGCAATCGACATTGTTTGTTGAATTTTAGAGTGTAAAAGTAATAAAATAATAGGAGTTTCTATGTCGCCCATTTGCTCCTGTTTATTTAAAACAAAACATATTAATTTGATTCCTACAAATTTTATATATTCGTAATCCATTAGAATCCGAATGTCAGAAAACAAAGAGCATATACTAACTCCAGAAAAGTGGGTTCAATCCTATTCAGATTATTTATTTAATTACACAATTACTCGTGTAAATAATAATGATTTGGCTAAAGATTTGGTTCAGGAAACTTTTTTTGCTGGGTTAAAATCGATGAAAAATTTTCAAGGAAAAGCGAGTGAACGCACCTGGTTAATTTCTATCTTGAAAAGAAAAATCATAGATCATTATCGTAAAATAAATTCGAATAAAGGGAAGGCAGAGGTGCGTATGAATTTTTATAAGGATGGGGATCATGAAGGTGAATGGATTGAAGAACGTGTGCCGAACACTTGGTCTAGTGATGCTGATAAAGATTTAGAAAATGATGAATTGAAACGTACTTTAGAACAGTGTATTGGAAACTTACCAGAGAAGTATCGTATGGTTTTTGAGATGAAAACGATAAAGGGTTTTGAGTCTGAAGAAATTTGTAAGGAATTAGATATCACTCCGTCAAATTTATGGGTTATCATTCATAGGGCGCGTACGCAATTAAGAAATTGTATGGACGATAATTGGTTTAATAATTAAGAGTATGAGTAAATTTTTTATTTCTTGTGACGAGGCAACTACAATTTGTGATAAAAGCCAATATGGTGAGGCTAAAATATCAGAGAAAATAAAATCAACAGTGCATTTTTTAACTTGTAAATTATGTAAGTGTTATAGTCAGCAAAACGGAGTAATGACCAAAATATTTGGGATTTATGCCAATTCTAAAGATGCTAATGAAAAACACCTTTCTAAAGAGGAAAAAGATAAATTAGAGAAAGCAGTAAAAGAAAAAATGTTATAGAAACATTATACGATTATAAATATGGTAGGAATTAGCATTAAAGAACGAAGAAAATGCGTAAATAAAGTTATCGACTAAACGTATCTAAATAAAAACTTTGATCACTTTTCTCCAGAGCTTTTAAAATTCGTTTTGG
>JAGLDM010000319.1 GCA_023145595.1 Flavobacteriaceae bacterium
TCGTCGCTCTGTCGGAATGACATTCTGCATTGTTTTATTATCTTGTCATTCTGAACAAGGTACGACGTGAAGAATCTCCGTTTTTTTTAAACTTTATTACTCTCTGAAATTCCCAAACTCGTCGCTCCTACGTCTCCCTGTCGGAATGACAACTTATATTTTATCATTCAAACTTCCATTCTGGATTAAATGAAATTATCAGAATGACATTATTTTTCTATATCCCGAACAAACTCAACGATTCTATCACATGCTTTACCATCACCATACGGATTGTGTAACTTGCTCATGTTTGAATATGCCTCTTCATTATTCAATAAACGATTTGCTTCTTCTATTATTTTATTTTTATCAGTGCCTACCAATAAAACCGTACCTGCTTCAACAGCTTCTGGTCGCTCTGTTGTATCTCTCATCACCAAAACAGGCTTCCCTAAACTTGGTGCTTCTTCTTGTACACCTCCACTATCAGTTATAATTAAATAAGATTTATCCATTAACCATACAAATGAAGGATATGATAATGGAGCGATTAATTTTATATTTTCAACTCCATCTAACAGTTCATAAACTGGTTTTTGAACATTCGGATTTAAATGAACAGGATAAATAATTTGCACATCACTGTTTTCTAAAGCAATTTGTTTTAATGCTGAACAAATATTAATAAATCCTTGTCCGTGATTCTCACGTCTATGACCCGTAACTAAAATTAATTTTTTAGTTGTATCGTAAACCGTTTTTAATGTTTCTACCTCTTCATCAATAAAATTTGCAGAAGACACCTTTTTTGAACTGAACTCTAAAGCATCAATTACCGTGTTTCCAGTCACTAAAATACTTTCATTATTGATATTCTCTTTTAATAAATTTTCTTTTGATGTGTTTGTTGGAGAAAAGTGGAAATCAGCAATTCGCCCTGTAATGCTTCTATTTATTTCTTCAGGAAAAGGAGATAACTTATTAAAGGTTCTTAAACCAGCCTCAACATGACACACTTTTGCGCCAGAATAAAAAGCAGCGATACTTGCTGCCATTGTTGTTGTGGTATCACCATGAACATATACAAAATCAGGTTGAAATTCTTCTAAAATCGGCTTTAAATTGGTGATAATATCAGCAGTAAGTGAATATAAATTTTGATTTGGTTTCATCAAATCCAAATCGTAATCTGGTGTAATTTCAAAAAATCCCAACACTTGATCTAGCATTTCTCTATGCTGTGCAGTGATGCAAACTTTGGTTTCAAAACCTTCTTTATCCGTTAAAAAGGCTTTTACTAATGGAGCCATTTTTATTGCTTCTGGTCGTGTTCCAAAAATAATTAGATTTTTTTTCATTGAGGCTATTTATAAAACAGATAACTCTTCGTTTAAAATTTTTCTGCTAATATTTCTTTCTTAATAATTATATAGATACTTAAAGCAAAAATACCTTTTCTATTCTGAAACAGAAACTATAACACTCTATTTTTTACACCAAAAAAACAGCAATTAACTCCTCATTCACAACGTCATCCCTTGAAAATAAGACTTCTTGTAATCATTTCAAACTCTCACCTTTTAATACAAACTTATTTCCCCAACAATAATAAAATTGAAGCCTTTTTATTGGGCTTAACAGGCATGTTTAACTATTTTTGAAAAACTTTCGGATGAAAATGTCATGAAATGAGTTAATAGTCTAAACTTTTTATACTCCTATGAGCACGGATAATAGTATACACTTTTATCATAAATAATTTATATTCAAAATACACATGAAAAAAATATACCATCTCAAAACTTGTGATACTTCAAGAAGAATTTTGAAATCTATTAATCTCGATGGGTTTGAACTACAAGAGATTAAAACCTCTCCAATAACAGTTGCTCAATTGGAGGAAATGGTAAATTTGTCCGGAAGCTATGAATCGCTTTTTAGCCGACGGGCAAAAAAGTATAAGCAAATGGATTTAAAAAATCAGACTCTTAGTGAAACTGATTATCGGCAACTAATTTTAGATGAATACACTTTTTTAAAGCGGCCTGTTATTATCATTGACGAAACTATTTTTATTGGCAATAGCAAAAAGACACTTGAAAACTTACATGAGTTTCTTGCTGTTTCTAAATAATTCATACCTTTAACAATAACTAAGAACTTTATGAATAAACAAAAGAGTTGGAAAAAAGTAAGATATATAACGATAGGTACTATCGCTTTTATTCTTTTGACTAATCTCATTTTATCAATGGTTATCAGACAACAACTTGTTCGTTTTTTAGTAAAAAACGACTCAAAGTATTATGAAGCAACCGTTTCTGATACTGATTTTAGACTACTTCTGAGATCCATTACCTTAACCGATGTTTTTATAAATCCAAAAAAAGAAACTATTGATAGTTTAAAAAACACAAGTGCTTCCAAAAAATCCTTTGAAAATATTACGGCTACTTCCATTCGCTTAAATGGTATAAATTTCTTTTCAATTTTGTTTCAAAAAAGAATTGTGGTTAATGATATTGTCTTTGATGATTTGATTATCCATAAATTTGAAAATTCAAAAATATTAGAGAAAAAGGAACTAAGGAAACGAAATAATATTGATTCAATTTATTTAGAAAAATTAAACGGAGTTTTGATTAAAAACATCACCTTCAACAACTTTCAATTTGAATCGTATGACTTTGCAAAAAAAGATACTATTTTTAAAAGCAAACCAATAAGTTTTACATCATCGGGAATTAAAATCACACCCATCGGAAATCGGTATTTTAAATTAAGTCCTGCCAAAGAACAATTTGAAATTAAAAATATCCATTTAGATTTAGTAAACACCCAATATGATTTTACTTTAGATAAAATCACCGTAAACTTTAAAGAAAAGCACATTCGGTTTACCGATGTGGGATTTAAACCTAAAGCAGGTAAGTTTGAATTAGCCGAAACTTTTAAATTTAAAAAACCTGTTTACGATGCTTCCGTACGCGATTTAACGCTATACAATTTTCAATTATCAAAATTAATTAAAGGAGAAGGATTGTTTATAGATAGTCTACTTCTTTCTAAGTTAGATTTAAAAATATTTAGTGATAAAAACAAACCGTTTGACTTAAATAAACGACCTGGATTACCACATACAGGTCTCAAAAAAATGAAATTCCCGCTGCTTGTTCAAAAGGTGATTATAGAAAACAGTGATGTTTTAATAGAGACTAAACTAAAAGATTCTGAATTGCTAATGAAGATACCTATTAGTAATATTAATGCAGAAATATCCAACATCACTTCTGTCAAATCATATCGAAATAACCCTTTAAAAGTTAAGGTTGATGCCAAATTAATGAAAAGGAGCTCTGCACATTTAGATGCCTCCTTTATACTAAAAGATAATCAAAATATGTTTTATTTCGACGGAACATTAGGCCCTTCAGAAATGAAAATTTTTGACTCTGCCATTTACCCCGTATTGGGATTAAAAGTTTTAAAAGGAGATTTAGACCACTTGTCATTTAGTGCCAGCGCAAATGAAATAAAATCTAACGGAAAAATGACGCTGCTGTATCATGATTTAGAAGCCACAGTCTACAAAAGTCACGTAGTAAACGAGGAAAATAAATTTTTAAGTTGGACGGTAAATTCAATTATTAAAAAGGCAAATCCTAAGAAAAACAAAACACCCAGAGAAGTTAATCTACATGTTGAAAGAACAATTTATAAGGGGCTTGGAAACTATTTTTGGAAAACCCTACAAGGCGGAATTATTCATACCGTTGCCGGTGGAAAACAAACCACTGCTTCTAAACACAAGAAACATACAAAGAATTAAAAGACTTCCTAACAAATAACTATTTCCAATAATCTGCTACCCAAGAAGCCGCTCTCACATAGCGATACCATTTACCTCGACCACCCTTAATTGCTTTATGTGGATTTATTTCCCCATGAAAAATAATGATTTTTGAACCTTTCGGGATTTCTGGTTTTTTCCAAACCGCTAAAGGGAATCGAGATACACAATCATATTTAAAACTTGGACACCATTCGGTATCCCAATATTGTAGTTTACCTTTATCATTTATAGCATGTGTAAGGTATTCTTGTTCGTTTCTGTGCTCTTTAATCACAGCGTCAAAATTGGCTATAAAATCGTCAAAAACATAGCCATGCTTCCCTATATCAAAACGATAAACCGAAGAGTTTCCGGTAATTCGCCATGAACGCCAACTATGGTCTTTTATAATTCTGAATTCACCTTCAACATCAAAAAAGCAATCAATATTATCTACAATTACAATGTCCAGATCGAGAAATAAGGCACGCCCCTCTAAACCATACAGGTCAGATTTTAATGTGGTTAATTTCTTCCACATCCGCTCTGGAAGATTTGAATCCAAATTAATTTCAGGAATTGGAAAACACTCAACCTCATCTATAACACCTGTTTTATCATCTGTAAAACAAACCATTTTAAAGTCATAGGTTAGGTTTCTACTCACCATAGAATATAGTCTATTTACATACTCCGCGCCATACAGAGCACCCCATTTCATGCAAAAAATATAGTTGTCTTTTGTAGCCATTATAAAAATTTACGTACTATTAATCCTAAAAACCGTTCTTCTAAGTCCTCTTTATTTGTCCAGTCATAATCTGGCTTTACCATTTTCCTAACAAAAGTCAAGGCTTCTTTTTCTGTTTTAAAAGAATTTAATTGAGAAATTACACGGTTAAAATCATCTTGTGATTCATTGAATAAATGCTTCACAAAAGCAATACGATCATTCAACCCTATTTGCAAATTTGATTGCAGTTTATCGTTTAATGATGTTTTCTCTATTATTTTCTTGGTTTCTACTTTAGTAAATAAATTAGTTGTCACTTCTGCTGAAACCGAATCCTTAAACTCTTCTTCAATCGTTGTTTCTTCAACAACTTTCTTTACTATTAACTCTTCAAAACCGATGGCTCCTTCTTCCTGTTGTATTTGTTCTTTATCAGTATTCTTCTCTACTTCAATCTCTTCCTCAACTTCTTCCTCAACCTCTTCAATATTTTCAACTATAACCTTTTCCTCCTTCACTGCCTCAAAAACAGGCTCCTTACTAATACTGATTTTTTCAAGAAACATTTTGTGATTTTCCGACTTCTCAAGTGTCGAATCCTCAATAACCGCTTCTTTATTTGCAATGACACCTTCAATTTTAGCGATAATTGCTTCTTTAGATTCAGAGGTATTTGGATTTGCTTCTAAATATTCATCCAAGAATGCTAAAACAGATAACCGCTCATATAAAACTCTTGCTTTCTCCTTAAGAGCCTCTATATCATCTCTATTTTTCATTTGTAAAATAGAATGGGCTAAGTTCACTATTTTGGCTTCCAATTTTTTGTGCATAAGTTGATATCTTTTAATGGCTGAATGAGTGGTTATTTTTGATACATTTGTAATGTTAGCAGATTACAAATATTTTTTTAACCCTTACAAGTCCGAAAATTACAAAATGTTTCTTGAAAATACAGTAAATCATACAGAACAATTTGGCTGGATAGAAGTTATTTGTGGTTCTATGTTTTCTGGTAAAACAGAAGAATTAATTCGACGTTTAAAACGTGCAAAATTTGCCCAACAAAAAATTGAAATCTTCAAACCTTCTGTAGATATTAGATATGATGAGGAAATGGTAATTTCTCATGACGCCAATGAGATTAGGTCTACACCAGTGCCTGCAGCAGCAAATATTCGTATTTTGGCAGATGGAGCTGACGTGGTCGGAATTGACGAAGCTCAATTTTTTGATGATGAAATAGTACGCGTTTGCAATGATTTAGCGAACAGCGGAGTTCGGGTAATTGTAGCAGGGCTTGACATGGACTTTAAAGGAAACCCCTTCGGACCAATGCCTGCCTTAATGGCAACGGCTGAATATGTTACTAAAGTGCATGCCGTTTGTACAAAAACAGGGCATTTAGCACATTTTAGTCATCGTAAAACTGCCGATGAATCATTAGTAATGCTTGGTGAAACTCAGGAATACGAGCCTTTGAGTAGAGCAGCATATTTTAAAGCTACCCGAGAGAAAATCAACACAAACGGAACTCATTTAAAAGAGGAATCGAATGAAAAATAATCATGTAACCACACTTCAAATTGATTTGAACTCTGTTGGTCACAACTTAGATTATTTCAAATCAAAACTAAAAAACAACACAAAAATTCTTGTTGTCGTTAAAGCTTTTGGATATGGAAGTGATGCTGTTGAAATCGCCAAATCAATTCAAGAGCAAGTAGATTACTTTGCGGTAGCCTATACGCATGAAGGCGTTTCTCTTCGATCTGCTGGTATTACCACACCAATTATGGTGTTGCATCCGCAAGTTGAAAATTTGGAGTTACTGGCCTCAAATAATTTGGAACCAAATCTATACAACTCATTTGTTTTATCGGGTTTTTTAGAACTAGCAAAAAAAAATAATTTTCAAAAATATCCTATTCACTTAAAATTCAATACCGGTTTAAATCGCCTTGGCTTTTCAGAAAACGACATGGATTATTTACATGAAAATTTATCAACTAACAATCATATTTCAATCGCTTCTGTTTTTTCTCATTTAGCAGCTTCTGAAGATGAGAAGGAACGCCTTTTTTCGTTAGGTCAAATTGAGTGTTTCAAAAATATAAAAAACACCTTTCAATCTAAATTTGGATTTACTCCTATGTGCCACATGTGCAATACATCAGGAATCATTAATTACCCTGAAGCTCATTTTGACATGGTTCGGCTTGGTATTGGTTTATACGGATTTGCAAATCATCCAAAGGAAACTGCAAAACTTAAAAACGTAATCTCTCTTTATACCGTTATTTCTCAAATACACGAAATAAATTCAGGCGAAAGTATTGGGTATAACCGAGGATATAAATCTACCAAAGCAATGAAATCTGCTACGATTGCAATTGGTCATGCAGATGGAATACCAAGAAGTGTAGGCAACGGAAAGGGGTTTGTGACTATAAACGAAAAAAAAGCACCAATTTTAGGAAATGTTTGTATGGATATGATGATGGTTGACATCTCTAAAATTGACTGTAAAGTGGGTGATCAAGTTATTCTTTATGACAACCAAGAAACGGTGGTTTACTTTGCCAAACAAGCAAATACCATCTCTTACGAATGGCTTACTGCTATTTCACAACGCGTGAGAAGGCTAATTGTAAAGTCTTAATCTTAAACTATTTTAGTGCCCTCAGCAGGAGTTACCTCATAGGTTGTCAACTCAATATCAAACTCTTTCAAATACGCTTGGCTCACCTCTTTTATAAAAGTTTCTGTAGCTTCTTCATGAATAATATTGATTGTACAACCACCAAAGCCACCACCTAAAAGTCTAGACCCTAAAATGGAATCGTAATTTCTTGTAAAATCAACTAAAAAATCTAGCTCTTTACAACTCACTTCATAAAGATTTTGCAATCCGTCATGTGTTTCATACATCAAATAACCCACTTGCTTTAAATCGTTATCTTTTAAGGCTGTCACCGCTTTTTGAACTCTATTTATTTCCTCAACAACATACAAACATCTTTGATAAACTATAGGTTCCATTTCGTTTTTAACCGAAGTCAGCATTTCTAAAGATACATCTCTTAAAGATTCAACTTCAGAATGTTTTGTTTTAATCACAGACACTCCTTCTTCACATTGACTTCTTCTGATATTGTATTCTCCACTTGCCAAATTATGCGACACATTGGTATTCAGTAAAACTATTTTATAAGGAACAATTTGAAAAGGTACATATTCAAAATCGAGTGATTGACAGTCTAACAAAATGACATGATCCTTTTTACTCATAACGGATGCGAATTGATCCATTATTCCACATAGAGTTCCCACATAATTGTGTTCAGCCATCTGACCTATCTTAACCAGTTCTAACTTTGTTAAATTCAAATTGAATAATTCATTCAATCCAAATGCTAATCCGCATTCTAATGCAGCCGATGAACTTACACCAGAACCAATTGGAATGGTGCTATCTAAAACACAATCAAAACCTTTAATACCATCTGATACTTTTTGAATTTCGGCAATTACACCCAACAAATAATTCTCCCATTGATTTTCACTAGGTTGAATTTCATCTAAATTAAACGAAAAGCCTTTATCAAAATTTGAACTATAAATAGAACATTTTTTGTCTTTTTCGGTTTTTGTGAATTTAAATTGTATCTTTTTTGCAATGGCAGTAGGCAAAACAAATCCGTTATTATAATCTGTATGCTCACCAATAATATTAATTCTCCCAGGCGAATCAATCACCAAATCATACTTTTCATCCATCTTCTCCTATATTAAGTGTCAAATTTACATTTTATTCATCTCAAATTTAGTTAAAACGATGCTCTTTAGTGCATTTCACTTTAACTTCTAAAAACATCTTAGCCTGTTTTCTTTACAAATATTATCTTACACCTAATTAACAAACCCAATAAATCACTGTTCTTAAACGCATTAGACTAACATATATATCAATCATAAAAAAGGGTTTGAACTTTTCATAAGTTCAAACCCTTTTCCTTTCTCCCCCCTAGAAGGGAATAATTTATTTTAATATTTCCACCGTACAAAGGCCTCCATAGCAGCATATCTCGCTAGTCCTAATAAAACGTACATATCTGCTGTTTCCCTATTCCTGTCTTCTGCTCGTTGCCAAAACTCTCTACTATCTGCTCCTTGAAAGACCACTCCATCTTTTTGAGACTGATGTTTAAATATTCCATGTCGCTTATCCTTAACCTGATCTGGTCCCATTGGAACTGCCATTTCAATTTCATCAATCCCCCATTCTTGCCATGCGCCTCTATATAACCAAACCCAACAATTGTCCATAAATGGCTTTGGTTTTAATCGCTTTACCGATTCAAAAATAACATCTAAACATACTTTATGGGTTCCGTGTGGATCGGCTAAATCACCTGCAGCATAAATTTGATGCGGTTTAATTTTCTCAATTAAATCCATCGTTAATTTTATATCTGCTTCGCCTATCGGTTTTTTTTCAATAGTTCCTGTTTCATAAAAAGGAAGGTTCAAAAAATGAATATTTTCATCTTTTAATCCGATAAAATAACTCGTAGTTCTTGCCTCTCCTTTCCGAATTAATCCTTTGATATTTCGTACCGCAGGCGTATCAATATCACTCGATTTCTTATTCTTTAAGAAATCTGTAGCCTCATCAAAAACTGATTCAGCAATGGGGCTATCAATTTTAAAATGTTCATTATAATCACAAACGAAACTTGAAAAACGAAGTGCCTCATCATCTGCTACAGCAATATTTCCCGAAGTTTGATACGCAACATGCACATCATGCCCCTGATCTTGCAATCGCTTAAATGTTCCTCCCATGCTAATGATATCATCATCTGGATGTGGACTAAAAATTAATACTCGTTTTTTAGCAGGGGCTGCTCTTTCTGGTCGTTTATTATCATCTGCTTTTGGTTTACCTCCTGGCCAACCTGTAATCGTGTTTTGTAAATCATTAAATATTCTAATATTGATATCATAAGAGGGCCCAGCGTCAGCTAATAAGTCGCTCATTCCGTTTTCAATATAATCAGGATCAGTCAACATTAATATAGGTTTGTTTAAATGCAATGCCAAACCAAGAACTGCTTTCCGAATCATATCACCTGTCCACTTCACTTTTTCAACCAACCAAGGTGTACTAATTCTTGTTAACTTAGAAGAAGCCTCTTTGTTTAAAACAAAAGTAGCATTGCTGTGCTCTTGTAAAAAACTTGCGGGGATTTTATTGGTAACTTCTCCTTCCGTAGAAGATTTTATAATAGCGGCTTTTCCTTCTCCCCAAGCCATCAAAATAACCCGTTTGGCTTTCATTATTTTTTTTACTCCTAAGGTAATTGCTGTTCTCGGAGTTTTGTTCAATCCAGAAAAATCAGCACTTGCTGCTACTCTAGTAATATGGTCTAATGCTACTAAACGTGTTTTCGAATTTTGAAGAGATCCAGATTCGTTAAAACCAATATGCCCGTTTCCTCCAATTCCTAAAATTTGTAAATCGATACCACCCAATGCCTTAATTTTAGCCTCATATGCTGCACAATATCTAGAGATTTCCGATTTGGCTAAAGTACCATCAGGTATATTACAATTCTCTGGAAGAATATCGATATGATTAAATAATAATTCATTCATAAAGCGCACATAACTATGTACCGAATCTGGTTCCATAGGGTAGTATTCATCCAAGTTAAAACTCACAACATTTTTAAAACTTAAGCCTTCTTCTCTGTGTAATCTCACCAATTCTGCATATAAGCCTTTAGGCGAAGAACCTGTAGCCAAACCTAATACACACATTTGCTTGCTCTTCTCTTTGCTTTTAATTAAATCTGCAATTTCTTGAGCAACTGCTTTTGATGCTTCTACTGAATCTTCAAAAATGACAGTCCCAATATTCTCAAATCTTTTTTCAAATCCGGTGGCTTTGTCTGAACTACTTTTTAACATTATTCTTTTTTTGTGATGAATCCCCCTTAACTTTATCCTTATTTCCTATACATGTTACCAAAGATTGATTGGATATACCTTTTGATTTCTTAAATCTGCTATTGCATTCTCTACAATTTCTTTATCTTCTTTATAAGTTACTCCAAACCATTTGGCATCTGACTTTAAAACTTCAACAGTTCCCTTTTCTGATTTAATAATTTCTGAGACTATAAGCGGTATAAAAAATTCTGCTTTTAAATTTTCTGTATTTGCCTCCAAAAACTCTTCAAAAAGCGCATCTACATATTCAAAGTATCTTGGAGTAAATCCCCAAAAATTCATAGAAACGATTGTGTTTTCATCAATTGAAACAAATTCTCCTCGATCATTTTTACGTTTCAATACTCCATTTATTTTTTCAATATGTGTTCTTTCGGTCACCTCTGATAAGAATCCATTTTCATCAACAGTACATTCCCCTCTTGAAACAAAACCATGATCAGAAAGAGTATTCTTTAACCGATATGCCATCATATTAAATTTGTGTGATTTTTTATCGATATTCATCAATGAATCAGCCATTACTTGAAAAGCCTCTGCACCATAAAAATCATCGGCATTGATTACCGCAAAATTACCTTTCACCTCGTCTTTTGCCATCAATAAAGCGTGTCCTGTACCCCAGGGCTTTATCCGTTCTGGATTCTGGTATTTTTCTGGAACAGCATCCAATTCTTGAAAAACATAAACAACCTCTGCTTTCCCTGCCAACTTTTTATTAAAAGCCTCTGTAAACTCTTTTTCAAAACTCTTTCTTATGATAAACACAAACTTTCCAAATCCTGCTCTTAAAGCATCATATATTGAAAAATCTATGATAGTATCTCCTTCTGGAGTAAAGGCATCCATTTGTTTCAATCCTCCATATCGGCTACCCATACCTGCGGCCAAAATGACCAGTGTTGGTTTCTCCTTATTCATTTTATATTTTATTAATTTTTACTCGTATTTTTTTACAAAAATACAACCGTATTTGTTATAATAAAAAGAGATTTTTTAACTAAAATTCTCTTAAATGTTTTACACAATTATACGTTTTTAGAATTTAAATCCCGCACCCACTTGGAGCCCCATCATTTTTAATTCTTTATCAACACCTATTCCTGCGTCTTCAAGCATGTTTGACACGCCTAGATTATATCGTGCCTCTACCAAAAACTTCTCGCCAAGACTCAAGGCCACCCCTGTATCAATTCCAAAATTAAAAGACTTATTATCATCGGCTGGATTCAATCTAATCCCTACACTGGGTCCTGCCATGACTGCTAATTTCTTGCCTAATCCTATTTGAAGCAATAGAGGTATTCTTATTTGATCAAAGTCCCCTTTGATAACACCGTCAAACTCAGCACTCGAATAATTGATTTCTGGCCGAATCTTTAATTTTTCTCCAAGATCAAAAACACCAAAAAAACCCACATAAAAACTAGAGATATTCTCGGTATTCAAAGCACCTTCGTCACTCAACTTTGCAGAAGTAAAACTAACACCCGCTCTTGCTCCAAACTGAGCATTTACATTCAAAGCGAATACAACTATAATCGCTGACAAAAGAATTTTTTTCATAAAATCTAATTTAGTTAAGGTTACGTGCTAATTTAACAAAATATGTTTATAGAACGTGTATTTATTCCTGTAATTGAGATTGTTGTATAGTTCTTTAATTTTTCGCAACTTTATAAATGCTAAAAATGGTCATGAAATTATCATATAAATTTTTCATTATTTGTGCCTTTGCCTTAAATTTATTTAATGGTAATGCACAAGAGCTTGAGCCTCGGTTTTTATCATCCGTTCCAATCAAAACCAATATTGCAGCATTGGTGTATGGGTATTCAACTGGGAACATATTATTAGATAATGCATTACCCATTAAAGGGTTAAATGCTAACATGCATTCTGTGGCACTCGTCTATGTGAGAAGTTTTAAACTCTTCAATAAATTAGCTAAGTTTGATGCTACAGCCCCTTATTCAACGTCAATATTTAATGGACTATTATTCGACGAAGAAGCAAGCACCACAAGAAATGGTTTCGGAGATCCAACTTTTCGGGTTTCTATGATTTTAGTCGGAGATGAACCCTTAACCCCTATAGAATTTAGCAAACGAAAGTTTCAAAAATTTAAACTAGGTGTTGCATTTAAAACTAGGGTTCCCATAGGGCAATATGACAATTCTAAGTTGATTAATTTGGGTACCAATAGATGGGGATTCCAATTTAAAACTGCTGCTGCATATAGAATATCTCCAAAGATAATTATCGAAGGTCACATTAGTTCTTGGTTTTTTACAGAAAACAGCCGTTTCTATTCCTATAAATCCTTAAAACAAGAACCTCTTTTAGGTGCTCAGATTAATGCCGCATATATTTTTAATCCTAGTATGTGGTTGTCGGGAGCAATTGGCGTTGTGAATAACGGAAGAACAACTGTGGATGGTAATAAACAAAACAACGTACAGGACAACTCTAGATTTAGCGCTACTTTCTCTACTAAATTAAACAAGAAAAGCGCCCTTAAGTTTATTGTAACTAACGAAATCTCTACAAATGTAGGATCCAATTTCACTTCATATATCGTTGGCTATACTTATATTTGGTTTGACTAACTGTCATTCACAAGAACCCATTCAAATCACAACTATTTGACTAATGTCTTTAATA
>JAGLDM010000032.1 GCA_023145595.1 Flavobacteriaceae bacterium
ATCTTTTCTAATTCCTCTTTAATACTAGTAATCTCAAAATAATCTATAATTCCTGAGGGTAATAATAATTTGGCTAAATCTAAATTCAAAATACTAAGGGGTTAATTTTGAAAGGTTGAGTCATAAAAAAATCCTACTATTTCTAGTAGGATTTAACTTTGGTGGGCAATGAGGGATTCGAACCCCCGACCCCCTCGGTGTAAACGAGGTGCTCTGAACCAACTGAGCTAATTGCCCGATTTTAATTTTTAAATCCTTTTCGGTAAAAGGATTCGCTTTAGCATCTCTAGACACTAACAGAACAAACTTGCCGCCCTTAGCGAGTGCAAATATAAGTGAGTTTTTCATTTCCGCAAAACTTTTAATACAAAAAATTAATAGTATTTTTTGCGAAAAATTCACATCTCACAAAACAACCTCATAGTAAGTGTTTTATATCTATTTTTTATTTAGACAAACTTAGAATATTCATATACAGATAATCACCATGTCCCTAAAATATCTTTTTAAATTCCTCAAAAAAGGCTTTTCGGTCAGTTTCATCTTGCCAATATTCATTTACCAAACGATCATTCTCAACAAAAACATCTTCAAAATCTGGTAAATCTTCAAAAATAGCAACCTCTATAGCCAGCGTGCTATTGGATCTAAACCTGTATTTGTGCGTATACCCTTTAATATAGTCGTTGTTCATGATGATATTCTCGAAATACTCTTTACATCCACTTCCTTCTCCACTAACAGTATTTCTTCTAACATAAATAAATTAAAGGTTCTTTAGAATAAGTTGATAAATCTTTTGATAAGGTAAAGAAGTTGTGATTTCATCACTATGAACACCTGTATAAAATTGCGTTTATTAATTGAATTTAAGCACTAAATTTTATATGCTCAAAGAAAATGAACAATGCAAGAATTAGAAACCAAAGTCAAAATATGAAACTCTAAACAACTTCCGCCACCACAAATGTACTTCCGCCTACATACACCAAATCGGATGCTTCCGCACTGTTTTTAGCACTATTCAATGCTTCTTCAACAGACTTGAATACCAAGCCTTCTAAATTAAAAGAACTCGCTATTATCTGTAGTTTTTTAGCATCCAACCCTCTTGAAATTGCTGGTTTGCAGAAATAATAAATTGCTTCTGTTGGAAACATAGGCAAAATCTGATCCAAATCCTTATCGTTTACTACGCCCAAAACAATATGCAATTTTTGATACTCTTGTTCTTTAATTTGACCGAGTACCTGAGTAAGCCCCTCTTTATTATGTGCCGTATCACAAATTACTTTTGGATTTTTTTG
>JAGLDM010000320.1 GCA_023145595.1 Flavobacteriaceae bacterium
ACTCTAATTGCTTAAAGTAGTTTTCTTCTTTGCTGCTTACTCATACTGGGCACGGAAAACATTTCCGCGCTAACATATCCGCGCTATCGGGTTGCAAATACATTCTTCAATTTTACACCTACCAAAAGGTCAATCACTCTACTACTCCTTTTAACTAAATCACAAAGTTCTAAAATCAAAAAGGCGACTTTTCTTCAACCCAATCTGCACTACTTTTTAAAAATTTTGGGGCATCAAATCGATACCCCAAAAACACTTGAAAATGCGCTCTAAACGTGTCATAATTTACGATGCTTGTTTCTTTCCTTGACGTAGTTAACATTCTAAAATAAGCACCTGTAAACCACCGTGACGAATTATAACCCAATCCTAAATGACCATCAAAGTTGACGGTATAACTAGTGCCTTTATCTTTTATTACGCCAGCATCCGTATTTATTTTAATGTTATTAAATTCAACTCCAACACCCTGTGAAGCACCAACACTTGCATATATTTGTTTATTAATTACAAAGGTATGAAGATATCCAAAACTCAAAACAAAATTCAAGGTATTTAAATCCTGTTTGGTTCCTCCATTTACAGATCTATTGTAACTATACAGCAAACTAGGCATAAAAGTACCTGCACTTTTTCGCTGAATCTCCGTTTGTGTTTTAATGGCTTTAATCGAATAATTTTCATTAAAACGAAAGCGCGTAATCCCTTTATAGTTATACGTTTTTAATTGATCTAAAATTAAATAATCAGTAGGAAAACCATCTGGTACCGGAAAATCTGGCGAGTAAAATCCCTTGACTCGATAAAATGACAAGGTCTGAATCCATTTTTTTATAAAAATTTCTGTTTCTAACTTAAACACTTTTGTCTCTCCTCTATTCTCTTCATCAAGCTCTGCCAATAAATGCGGAGAAAAACCTAATTTAAAAGAAATAAAACGATAATTAACAGATACTTCTGTTCGGTAATCAATATTAGGCTGAACTATAAATCTAAAACCTCCTTCATTTACTATAAATGATTCTATATCATTATCTAAGTCTAATTTAACACTTAGTTTATTATTTGCTGATTCAATATAAAGAGTGTCTAAACGAACCTTTTTTTCTTGCGAAAAAACTATTGTCGGAAAACAAATCAAAAAGAAAAGGATATTTTTCATCAATTGTAAAGTTAACAAATATTTCTTGAAAGCAATAAGAAAACGTATCTTGCCTTTATATTTATTGAATGAAATCAGCCAGCCTCAAAGAAATTAAACAAGAACTACAACATAGCTCACAAAGTGAATTGTTAGAATTGTGCTTGCGCTTGGTACGTTTTAAAAAAGAAAATAAAGAACTACTCACCTATTTGCTTTTTGAAGCAAGTGATGAAACTCGATATATCGAATCTGTAAAAGAATATATGGATGCTGAGTTTGAGAACATCAACACCAAAAGTTATTTCTTTATCAGAAAAAGCATGCGAAAGATTTTAACCAACACGAAGAAATTTATTCGCTACTCAAAAAATAAAGAAACGGAAGTTGAACTCCTACTCTACTATTGCCTCAAATTGAAAAACTTTTACCCGTCTATTAAAAGAAGTGCTCGATTGATGAATGTTTTTAATCGGCAGATTCTTTTGATTAAAAAAAATATTGGAGGCATGCATGAAGATTTACAATATGATTATCAATTGGTGATTGACGAATTAGTGCAAAATTAAACAGTGTTTTAATTAAGTAGATTATTTCTTACAAAAAAAACCTCTTTATATCTTTACTTACGACTAAGTATTCAGATTATTGAGATGAATAATGAATTAACAACTATCATGCAGATAAAATAATCGCTTAAAGAAATTATTCTTCAAGCGATTATTTAAATTATTTTAATTAACTTTTAATCAACCTCTTAACCGTACTTGCTTCTTCGCTACGAACCTCAATAAAGTAAACCCCAGTAGCAAGGTTTGATATATCAATACTATTTTCGTGATCCAAACTAGTTAAATTAATTTCATAAACCACACTACCATATACATTATAAATAGTAGCCGATTTTAAGAGCATGTTAGAACTATTTATTATCATTAACTCACTTACTACTGGGTTTGGATAAATTTCAATTGAATTACTCAACGCATCATCCTCTATTCCTAAAGCAGTCTCTACAGCCAATTTAAAAGTACATGTTGAAGAATTAAGACTTCTATCTGTAGCTGTCATTGTAATTGTGTGTTGACCTGCCGCCACTACAGTTCCTGCAACTGGACTTTGAGTTAGCGTCATATCAATAAAAGCATCACAATTATCGGTAACAGTTACATCCCCACTATCCCAATAATCAGGCAACGTATAATCGCCACTACTATTTTCAGTTTTATTTAACGGACAAATTATACTAGGAACTATACTATCCTCAACAGTTACGGTTGCCGTACAAGTGTCTGTATCTCCATGAATACCAGTTACCGTTAAGGTTACTAAAACAGGTGCACCAACATTACTACAATCAAAAGTATCTAGATCTAAACTCAATGTAACGGCACCATCAGGGTCGCTAGATCCATTATCAACATCAGAAGGTGAAATTGTTACAGCACCATTACCGTCTAATTGAGCTGTAAAATCTTGACAACTTGCAGTTGGTGGGTTATTGGCAACAAATGTTTTATCTCCACCAAAAGTATCTCCAGCACCATTGGTTGATTTTATTCTATAATGATAGGTTTCTCCTTGTATTAATCCAGACAAGTTTGTTGATAGAGAAACCGATACAGTACCACTACCACTTGATGGTGTTGAAGCCTCTGTATTACCATAAGCGGTTGTTATACCCCATTCAAATTCAAAAGTTGAAGCGGAACCTTGAGGGTTTACCTCTGCATTTAAAGTAGCACTCGTATTTGTAATATTTGTTGCTTCTTCTGTAAGAACAGTAGATAATGCATCTTCTATCTCTTGTGCCGTTAGTGCTGCATCCCACATTCGTATGCTGCGTACAGTACCGCCTGTTGTGTGTTCAATAAAATGGTTATCATTCATAAACAAACGAAATTCATGATTAGCACCATTTAGAATAGGCATTGCATGTCCATCTGCATCGTCTATAGTAAACACTTCTGTTACCACACCACCAGATATTGTATAAATTTTAAAAGTACCGTCAGTTTTTCGTGTTAATACAAAATCATAAAAAGTATTAGCTGCATAGGTACTAGTTGATACATGATCACCAGGGTATAATCTTAATTTATTATTCTGAAAATACAACCCATTATCAGAAGTAGCGCCTTTAAAGGTGATAATCTTTCTATAACCCTTCGCTCCCCCATCTGTCTGATCAAACTCCATTGTAAATCCTAAAGAGTAGTTGGTTGCATCCGGAAGTTGATTGGTTAACAATTCTAACCCTCCACCTGGTCTTGCTGTTTGCGTCCAAGTCCAACTATTTGGTGATGTGCCATAACTAGATGTTGCCGTGTTGACTTCAATTAAACTAACACCAGTTGGTCTTGTATCATCTAAATTACCGTTAAATTCAAAATTATGTAACAGGGTTTGTCCTGACATACTCATTGCTGTAAAAAGCAGTATGGCTAATAAATTAAAGTCCTTTTTAAACATGATTTTAGGTTTTTAAATTAACAAATATAGTACTAAGTTAAAAAAAATATTTGAAACAAGACACCCTAAACATTAATATCTGAACACATATGCCACTCACACACAAGTGCTTACGTTGCGGACTGGGCGTTATTACAAAAATTATCACTTCGCGTGAATTTCACGATAATAGTGCTTCCTATACAATTTCTCTTCGTTTCTCTACGAAAAACCACTCGAACAGACGAACATTCGTTTATTTTAATGTGCAACAGGTTTGTGCATAATTAATACAGACGTTTATTTTGTTTTACAAGAGAAAGAGAGGTTAATAGACGAAAAATTTCCAAAACAAATAACTAACTTTGTACCAAAATAAAATATGCACTTTAGCGAATTACCTTTAAGCAAAACTATCTTAAGAGCCGTTACCGAAAAAGGTTACGACACCCCTACTCCTATTCAGAAAAAAACAATTCCGCTAGTACTAGACAACAAAGATGTTATTGCATCTGCCCAAACGGGAACTGGTAAAACCGCTGCATTTGCATTGCCTATTATAGAAAAGTTAATTTGGCATCAAGACTCTAAAAAGAAAAGTAAAAAAATAAGGTGTCTGGTTGTGAGTCCTACTCGTGAATTGGCTATTCAAATTCAGGATGACTTTAAAACTTACGCAAAATACACCAACTTAAGAACTGCTGTTGTTTTTGGAGGTGCTTCTATTGAGCCACAAAAAGATGTGATTAACAAAGGTGTAGATATTTTAATTGCTACTCCTGGTCGGTTATTAGATTTACGAAAACAAGAAATTATCAATCTGAGTTATATTCAAACCTTGGTTTTAGATGAAGCCGATTTAATGCTGGATATGGGCTTTATTGATGATGTAAAAAAGATCGTAAAACTCTGTCCGAAAAACAGACAGATTCTTTTATTCTCTGCAACGATGCCTAAAAAGGTGGGACAATTAGCAAGTTCTATTTTAAACAATCCGGAAACTGTTGAAAT
>JAGLDM010000321.1 GCA_023145595.1 Flavobacteriaceae bacterium
AAATATTTTGCAACTCCTTCTGGATTAATCCACTCACGACCTCTTAAGTTGATAGAGACTTTTACATCTTGACCTACGCTGTATGAATTTAATAAATCACATTTGTCTTGAACAAATTCAATCATTATCATTTGAGGATATTGCTCATCTGTAGTTACTACCAATTCTCTTTTTCTAAAACCGCTCGCTCCAAAAGTTTGCTCTGCATTGATTAATTTAATTTTCCCTGTTACTTCCATCGTTTGATTGTTTGTTAATTAGGCTAAAGTGCTTAACCGCACTCATGTCATATTTATATTAAAAATTCAGTAGCAAATGTATGTTTTTTTACACGTAAGCGGCTTATGATTTGGAAAGGATGTTTCTCAAACTTATCAACATTCTACTTTTTTAGGTTTGACATTAGTGTTGTCAACTAAAAATAAAATAAATAGAATCGAGCTAATGAAAAGAGAATAAATCGTATAGATATTTGATCACATATAATATCAGTTTAATAAAGTAGTTATATCTATATATAAATTTTATATTTGTGTTAATGACTACTAGTAAATCGAAATTATTAAGAGGAATAGGCATTGGTGGGTCTTTCGTAATTGTAAGCCTTATTTTATGGAATACGTATGTGTTTTTTCAGAAGTTCAAATCTGAGGAGCGTCAAAAAATGGAAATACTCGGACAGGTGTATGAAAGTTTGGGAAACTTAGATTTAGATGCAGATATCCGTCTTGAAACCTATATTATAGAGAAATTCACTTATGTTCCCATGATTATTGTAAATCAGCACGGAACCATTATAAATTGGAATAGAACAGGGGTGCGGCCAATGAGTAATTTTGATTCTTTGAGTGTTAAGGAGCAAGCGGTTTTAAGAGATAAATTGCTTTTGATGAAAGGTCAAAACAAACCGATTCCATTTAGTTATCATGGGCCTAATACTAGTATTGAGCAAACCGTTTATTATCAGGATTCTGAATTGTTAGCGAAGTTAAAATACTATCCCATTGCTCTTATTCTCATTTTATTGTTGTTTGTACTTGTGACCTTATTCTATTTCCGGTCGGTTAAGTCGGCTGAAAACAATAGATTATGGACGGGTATGGCAAAAGAAACGGCACATCAAATTGGTACGCCATTGTCTTCTTTATTAGGGTGGATAGAATTACTTCGATTAGAAAATGTAGATGAAAATTATATTGTAGAAATAGAAAAAGATGTCAATCGACTAAATGTCATTGCCGAGCGTTTCTCTAAAATTGGCTCGATGCCTATACTTCAAAAATACAATATTGTTTTTGAAACCCGAAATGCTATTTCTTATTTAAAATCTAGAAATTCAAAACAAATTAAATTTAATTTTAATAATCAAGCAACTGTATTATATTCTAATATTAATCTGCAACTTTTTGGTTGGGTGATTGAGAATCTAGTTAAAAATGCGATTGACTCCATGAAAGGCAAAGGGGAACTGAATATAGAAATTAAAGAAGATTTAAAAAATATTCACATTCTAATTTCTGATACAGGAAAAGGAATTCCAAAAAACATAAGAAGTCAAATTTTTGATCCTGGGTTTACTACTAAAAAACGCGGTTGGGGGTTAGGACTTTCATTGTCAAGACGTATTGTAGAAGAATATCACAAAGGTGAGATTTATGTAAAGTCTTCTGAAATAAATAAAGGAACGACGTTCTGTGTGACTTTAAAAAAGTTATAAATTCGATGAAATTAATTTTGCAGTCTCCTCAAATTCTTCTTTAGTCAACGAAACTTTCTTTTGGAATTGGATATCTGCCATTGCGTTTAATGGAATTAAATGCACATGTACATGAGGCACCTCTAAACCGATAATTGACATTCCCACTCGATTACACGGAATTGCTTTTTCAATAGCTAAACCAATTTTTCTAGAAAACTCCATCAAACTTGAGTAGGTGTTTTGATCTAAATCTAATAATTTATCAACCTCCTTTTTAGGAACAACTAACGTATGTCCTTTTGCATTCGGGTTCACATCTAAAAAAGCAATAAATTTATCATTCTCAGCTATTTTGTAACACGGAATTTCACCATTGATGATTTTTGTAAATATAGATGCCATTATCTTGATATTTCTATGATTTCAAATTTCATAATACCATTAGGTACTTGAATTTCGGCAATATCACCAACAACAGTTCCGAGTAGTCCTTTTCCAATAGGTGAGTTTACAGAGATTTTACCTTGTTTTAAATCCGCTTCAGAATCGGCAACTAAAGTATAGGTGACTTCCATTTTATTGGCGGTATTTCTAATTTTTACTTTTGATAAAATCAATACTTTCGAATTGTCGAATTGAGACTCATCAATGATTCTAGCAGTAGAAAAAACCTGCTTCATTTTAGCGATTTTTAATTCTAAAAGCGACTGTTCTTCCTTTGCAGCATGGTATTCTGCATTTTCACTTAAATCACCTTTATCTCTAGCATCAGCAATTTCTTGAGTAACACGAGGTCGCTCACGCCCCTCTAAATGCTCTAATTCATCTTTTAGTTTCTTAAACCCTTCAGGTGTGTAATATGAAATGTCACTCATAACTCATCATTTTATTAAACAAAAAATCCCAAAACCAAAATTAGGCATGAGACCTGTGCCTACTAATCGTGTAGGTGCGTGGCAAATATACAAAATATTTGTAAATTGCGACCAATTAAAATGAATCCCAAAAGATGTTTGGAAAAAAAATAATTTTAGTATTGTTATTATTCATTCTTTTCAGTTGTGAAAGTACAGAGGATAATAGACGTTGTAATATTATAAATAACCAAACTATTAATTTGGCAAATCCACAATTTATTAATTTACAAGTTCCTGGTGGTTGGGCGTATGCAAACGGTGGTGCAAGAGGACTTGTTATTTATAACTTCGGAAATAATTTTAAAGCATTTAGTCGTGAATGCCCTGCAGATAGAACTTGCACGGAACCAATGACGATGTTAAATGATATCAAGTTGGTTTGTTCTTGTGACGATTCGGAATATAGTATCCTAGACGGCTCTCCACAAACACCTGGTTTTAATCAGTCTGTATGCGAGTTTCGGGTGTATAAGGCGAGTGGCTCTATTTTAAATATCACAAATTTTTAAGTTTTATTTGATTTCGTATGATTACTTTTGTTGGAAAGATACAAAAGGTGAAAAATTATTTTTCTTCAGATTTTAAATTAGGAGTTCTAGGAGGCGGTCAACTAGGAAAAATGCTACTTACCGAGACCCAAAAATTTGACATTTACACAAAAATATTAGACAATTCTTTAGAGGCGCCGTGTGCTCAAATTTGCAATGAATTTGTAGTGGGAGATTTAATGAATTATGATGATGTCTATCAATTTGGTCAAACTGTAGATGTTTTAACTTTTGAAATAGAACTCGTAAATATTGATGCTTTAGAAGCCCTTGAAAAAGAAGGTAAAAAAGTATATCCTTCTTCAAAAACACTTCGAATTATTCAAAATAAAGCCACTCAGAAAAAGTTTTATGTAGAGCATCAAATTCCGACTGCAGCATTTTCTAGTTTTGATAATTTAAGCGGATTGCAAGCCGAATTAAAAAATGACAACATAGAATTTCCTTTTGTCTGGAAAGCAGCCGAATTTGGATATGACGGGAATGGTGTTAAGATTATTCGATCTATAAATGACATTGAGAGTCTTCCAAATGTGGAATGTATTGCTGAAAAGTTAATTCCCTTTAAAAATGAATTAGCGGTTATTGTCGCTAGAAATAGTAATGGCGAAGTAAAAACATACCCAGTGGTTGAAATGGAATTTCATCCAGAAGCAAACCAAGTAGAATATGTTATTTGCCCTGCAAGAATTCCACAAGAAATTGCTAAAAAAGCAAATGAGGTTGCGTTAAAAGTTGCTTCAAAAATTAAACATATAGGTTTGTTGGCTGTTGAATTGTTTCAAACAGAAAATGACGAAATCATTGTAAATGAAGTCGCGCCTAGAACACACAATAGTGGGCATTATAGTATTGAAGCCTCTTATACAAGTCAGTTTGAGCAGCATTTAAGAACCGTTTTGAATTTACCATTAGGTGATACTTCTAGCAAGGTAGCAGGAGTGATGGTAAATTTGGTGGGAGAAGAAGGATATAGTGGAGATGTGGTTTATGAAAGTATTGAAGAAATTCTTAAAATTGATGGTGTAACACCTCATATTTACGGTAAAAAACAAACCCGACCTTTTCGGAAAATGGGACATGTTACTATTGTAAATCCTGATATGGAAGAAGCACGAAGAATTGCTGAGGTGGTTAAGAGAACGATTCGAGTAATTTCGAAATAACGATTAGATAATATTAAAATTTAGAATATGAGTAAAGTAGGAATTATCATGGGAAGCAATTCAGATCTTCCAGTAATGCAAGGAGCAATTGACATATTGCAAAGTTTTGATATAGAAGTAGAAGTTGATATTGTTTCAGCACATCGAACTCCAGATAAATTATTTGATTATGCTAAAAATGCACATACTCGCGGAATTTCAGTAATTATTGCTGGTGCTGGAGGTGCTGCACATTTACCCGGAATGGTGGCTGCTATGAGTCCGTTACCAATCATAGGAGTGCCCGTAAAATCTCGAAATTCTATTGATGGTTGGGATTCTATTTTATCTATTTTACAAATGCCTTCGGGTGTGCCTGTTGCAACTGTTGCTCTTGATGGAGCAACCAATGCAGGGATATTAGCTGCGCAAATTATTGGTTCTGCTGATAAATGTGTATTGGATAAAATTATTTTTTATAAGGAAAGTTTGAAGGTGAAAGTAAATGAGGCTTCCGAAGAAATGAAGAAATAAGACAACTTAAATATTCAAAAAAAGGCTCTTAAATGTATAAATTTAAGAGCCTTTTTTTGGCTTAGTAAAAAATAGTTATTTATTCTATTAATGAATATCTTTGTAAACTTAATAATGCTTTCTTAAAGTCGGTGCGTATTTTATGAGATACCTTCAAAGAATGCTAAGAATTATGTAAAGGTGAGTCAGATTAAAGACATATTACAAGAAAAAATTCTCATACTCGATGGAGCAATGGGGACGATGATACAACGTCATAATTTTTCAGAAGAAGATTATAGAGGTGAGCAATTTAAAGACTTTCACACTTCGGTAAAGGGGAATAATGATATGTTATCCATTACCCAACCAGAGGCGATTAAAGAAATCCATCGAAAATATTTTAACGCTGGAGCAGACATCGTAGAAACCAATACATTTTCATCTACCACTATTGGTATGGCTGATTATGACATGGAAGACTGGGTATATGAATTGAATTATAGGTCGGCAATAATAGCCAAAGAAGTCGCGGCAGAATTTGCTATTTCTGAACCGGATAAACCACGTTTTGTAGCGGGTTCAATCGGCCCAACAAATAGAACGGCTAGCATGTCTCCCGATGTAAATGACCCAGGATTTAGAGCGGTAACTTTTGATGATTTAAGAATTGCCTATAAGCAACAAGTAGAAGCCTTGGTAGATGGCGGAGTGGATGTTTTATTAGTAGAAACCGTATTTGACACCTTAAATGCAAAAGCGGCATTGTTTGCCATTGAAGAGGTAAATGATGAAAAGGGGCTCCAAATTCCGATTATGGTAAGTGGAACTATTACTGATGCATCAGGTAGAACTTTATCTGGTCAAACAGCAGAAGCCTTTTTAATTTCGGTATCACATATTGATTTGATGACTGTCGGATTTAATTGTGCTCTAGGAGCCAATCAATTAACACCTTATTTACAAGTGGTTTCAGACAAAGCGCCCTTTGGAATTTCGGCACATCCTAATGCAGGGCTGCCAAATGCTTTCGGTGAATATGATGAAACTCCAGAAGAAATGGCAATTCAAATCAAGGAGTATTTAGACAAAGGTTTGATTAATATTATTGGAGGGTGTTGCGGAACAACTCCAGAGCATATTAAAGCAATTGCGGAGGTGGCAAAGGATTATAAGCCGAGGTTGGTTGATGGTGATTAGTTGATAGTAATTAGTTGATGGTGATTAGTTGATTGTTGTTGGTTATTTGTTGATGGAAGTAAAATAGATCAGAAATGAATTATACGGAATTAGATGTATGGGTAAATTCTAGACAGTTGGTAACGGCCGTTTATCAATCTACAAAATCATTTCCTAAGGATGAACTTTATGGATTGACAAATCAAATTAGAAGATCTGCAGTTTCGGTTCCGTCTAATATTGCAGAAGGAATAGGAAGGCAAACAACGAAAGACACCATTCATTTTCTATATATTTCACGAGGCTCTTTATATGAGTTAGAAACCCAACTGTTGATTGCATCAGATTTAGAATATCTTAATAAAAACGAAAAAGAAATTTTGTTAGAAAAAATATCAGTTTGTAAAAAATTATTGAACGGATTCATTAATTATTATAAAAATAAAATAAATGGATAACGACCAACAACTGTCAACAACCAACAACCAACCATTAAGATTGTCGGGGCTAGAACCTTTAATCATCGATGAAAATAGTAATTTTATCAATG
>JAGLDM010000322.1 GCA_023145595.1 Flavobacteriaceae bacterium
TTCGGATTTTCAAGTATCTATATTATTTTTGAAGAAGATATTGAGTTTTACTGGAGCCGAAGTCGCATTCTAGAAAAACTAAACTCTTTACCAAGCGGATTGTTGCCAGAAAATGTGAATCCGACTCTTGGACCAGATGCAACTGGATTGGGGCAGATATTTTGGTATACGCTCGAAGGCAGAGATGAGAACGGAAATGTAACCGGTGGATGGGACTTACACGAATTGCGAAGTATCCAAGATTATTATGTAAAATATGCTTTGTCATCGGCAAGTGGTGTTTCTGAAGTAGCCTCTATTGGTGGATATGTTAAGGAATATCAAGTAGATGTAAATCCGGAATTAATGCGTCAGTATAATATTGGGTTAGATCAGGTTGTTAAGGCGGTAAAAGAAAGCAATAAAGATATTGGAGCACAGACTTTAGAAATCAATCAGGCTGAGTATTTGGTTCGTGGACTGGGTTATATAAAATCTATCGAAGATCTTGAAAATGCGGTGGTTGTTTCCGAAGATTTTACAGCGATAAAAATTAAAGATATTGCAAGAGTTTCTTTAGGACCTGCAGCCAGAAGAGGGATTTTAGATAAAGAAGGAGCCGAAGTTGTTGGAGCGGTTGTCGTTGCACGTTATGGTGCAAATCCGAGGGAAGTGATTACCAATGTAAAAGAGAAAATTAAGGAATTAAGTGCTGGATTACCTTCAAAAGTATTGGCAGATGGTCGGACTTCCCAAGTAACAATCGTTCCTTTTTATGATAGATCAGAATTAATTGAAGAGACCTTGGGGACGCTTAATGAAGCCTTGTCTTTAGAAATTTTAATTACCATTTTGGTAATTATTATGATGGTTTTTAATCTCCGTGCGTCCATTTTAATTGCAGGTTTATTGCCAGTTGCAGTATTAATGGTTTTTGTTGCTATGAAACTCTTCAATGTAGATGCAAATATTGTGGCTTTGTCTGGTATTGCAATCGCCATAGGAACCATGGTGGATGTTGGGGTCATTCTTTCGGAAAAGATTATTCGGCATTTGGATGAGGATAAAGTTAAAAGTGAAAAGTTAAAAGTTAAAAATGTCATTCCGACAGAGCAAGGAACGAGCGACGAGGGGTCTCAGATTCTTCGACAGGCTCAGAATGA
>JAGLDM010000323.1 GCA_023145595.1 Flavobacteriaceae bacterium
TAAAAAACAGTTAGTGTTGTCATTCTGCGAAGGAATGAACGGTGCTCAAAAACTAATAATTAGAAAAATTACTCGTTACCAAAGCACAGAAACCTTTCCGATAGATTTTCGACTTCTTAAATAGTTCAAGGCCTCTGTAAGTTCATCAATTTTAAAGATTTTAGAAACCGTTGGGTCTAATCTATTTTCTTCCACCTGAGTCACTACATCTTCTAAACATCTTTTTAAAACCAAAGGTCTGTCATCTCCAATTCGCAGCATATTCACGCCAATCATTGCTTTTGATGTCATTACAAATCCAAGTGGATGGTACATTCCGAATCCGGCTGCCATTTTGAGTTTCCCAATAATATTAGCGCCTGTAATACTCGAGGCTCCGAATAGCACTAAATTTCCGCCAGAACCCAATAATTTGAATCCCTTTTTTGCTGATGAACCTCCAACCGCATCAAATACAGCATCTAGTCCGTAGTCTCCATTTATTTTTTTCACCTCTTCATAAAAATCCTGAGTTCTATAATTTATAGGATGATGAACGCCCAACGACTTTAAATATTCAATTTTTTCTTGGGATCCACAAGTGCCAAAAATCTCACAACCTCTATCCAGTGCCATTTGAACAAGGGCAGTACCAACACCACCAGCGGCTGCATGAATTAAAACTTTATCGCCTTTATGTAAATTTTGAACTTCGTTAAAACAATAATATGCGGTGCTGTATTGTGTGGTAAAAGCCATTGCTTTTCCAACGGCATAATCCTTTTTTATTTTGGCACAAGCCAAATTTTCTGAAGCAACCAATTGTGCATATCCACCAAAGCGAGTCATAGCGGTTACACGGTCACCAACTTTTAGACTCCCGCAATCACCTTTAGTTTCCACAATTTCTCCAACCACATCATACCCGATAATTGCTGGTAAGGGCGGACAGTCTTTATAATCTCCCTGAATTGCCATTATATCGGCAAAATTTAACCCAAACCCTTCGGTTTTAATCATTACCTGACCTTCTTTTAAAATAGGGTTTGGAACTTCTTTTATTTCAAAGGCGTTTTCTATTGCGCCAAATTTTGTTAATACTGCTGCTTTCATTTTTAGTTGTAGAATTAATAAATCTTAGAACTCCAAAAATAAACAATTAAACACATCAACAAATAAACAACCATACAATTTTGTCAATAACTTTGTTTGTTTCGCAAACCTTCAGATTGTATTTTTGGAATCTAAATTCCAACCCATTGTCAAATTATCTTGATTCACTAAATCCGGCTCAAAAAGAAGCCGTTATACACACCAAAGGTCCTATGATTATTATTGCAGGGGCAGGGTCTGGAAAGACCCGTGTATTGACTTACCGTATTGCAAATTTAATGAAGCAAGGCGTAGATGCTTTTAATATTTTATCGCTGACGTTTACAAACAAAGCAGCGCGCGAGATGAAAGACCGTATTGGAAAGGTTGTTGGAAATGGTGAGGCTAAAAATTTGTGGATGGGAACATTTCACTCTGTTTTTGCTCGAATTCTACGGTCAGAAGGTCATCATTTAGGGTTTCCTTCAAACTTTACTATTTATGATGCGCAAGATTCTGTTCGACTGTTATCTACAATCATCAAAGAAATGCAGCTTGAGAAAGATCACTATAAGCCAAAACAGGTTTTTAGTAGAATTTCGCAGTTTAAAAATAGTTTGATTACTGTAAAAGCGTATGAATCTAATTCTGATTTGAAGGAAGCAGATGCAATGGCAAACCGCCCTCAAATGGGGAAAGTTTACAGCCAATATGTAGATCGTTGTTTTAGATCTGGCGCTATGGATTTTGATGACTTGTTGTTGAGAACCAATGAATTGCTAACACGTTTTCCAGAGGTTTTAGCAAAATATCAAGATCGTTTTCGATATATTTTGGTTGATGAGTACCAAGATACGAACCACTCTCAATACTTAATAGTGAGAGCTTTGGCAGATCGTTTTCAAAATATCTGTGTGGTAGGTGATGACTCGCAAAGTATTTACGCCTTCCGTGGAGCAAATATTCAGAATATATTAAATTTTCAGCGCGATTATGATGATGTGAAAATTTTTAAATTGGAGCAGAATTATCGTTCGTCAAGTACGATTGTTGAAGCGGCAAATAGCATAATTGAAAAAAATAAAACAAGATTAGACAAGGAAATTTGGACGGAGAATGAAGCAGGTTCAAAAGTAAAAGTGATGCGTACTTTTTCTGAAGCAGAAGAAGGAAGGTTTGTAGCAGAATCTATTTTTGAAAATGCTGTAAACAACCAATTATCGTATGATAGTTTTGCTATTTTGTACCGCACCAATGCACAATCTAGAGCCTTAGAAGATGCGTTACGTAAAAAGGGAATCGAATATAGAATGTATGGCGGATTGTCTTTTTATCAGCGTAAAGAGATCAAAGATATTTTGGGTTATTTACGATTGCTAATCAACCCAAGTGATGAGGAGGCTTTAAAACGTGTTATTAATTATCCAGCACGTGGAATAGGGGCAGCAACGATTGATAAATTAATGGTTGCAGCAAATCATTACGGAAAGTCTATGTTTGAAATTATTCAGAATTTAGACAGAGTTGATTTAAAATTGAATTCGGGCACACGTATGAAATTAAATAATTTCGCAACGATGATTCGCAGTTTTCAAATTGAAGCAGAACGAAAGGATGCTTTTGAAGTCGCAGAAATTATATTAAAAAGCACCAAAATCATCAAAGATTTAGAAACTGACGGAACTCCAGAGGCGATAAGTAGGGTAGAGAATGTTCAGGAATTGATGAACGGAATTAAAGATTTTATCACCATTCAAAAAGAAAAAGAAGAAGATGCCTCTTTGGCATTTTTTCTTGAAGATGTAGCATTAGCATCCGATCTTGATAAAGATAATAAAGACGATAAACCACGAGTTTCTTTAATGACTATTCATTTATCAAAAGGATTGGAGTATCCTGTAGTTCATATTGTTGGTTTAGAAGAGACATTGTTTCCATCTGCCATGAGTATGAATACGCGCAGTGAATTAGAAGAGGAACGACGCTTATTTTATGTTGCTTTAACGCGTGCCGAAAAGGAGGCTTATTTGAGTTATGCCGAAAGCCGTTACCGTTGGGGAAAATTAATAGATTGTGAGCCAAGTCGTTTTTTAGAAGAAATAGACGAGAAATATTTGGAGTATCTAGCACCAAGAGAACGGGCGCAACGAAATAGGTTTATTCCAGACGATATTTTTGATGATATTCCACAAAGTACTATTCGTTTTAAAAAGCCATTAGACCGGAGTAAGATTCCGAAACCAAAACAGCGCCCGAAAATAATTAGTAAGAAAATTGTAACGCCTCAAAATTTAAAGAGAATTCCAAAATCATCGGCAGTTTCAAGTGGTGCAAATTTGTTTGATAATACAATAACCGTAGGTAATATTATTGAGCACCAGCGATTTGGAAAAGGTGAAGTGATTAATTTAGAAGGAGCGGGTCCAAATAAAAAAGCAGAAATAAAATTTAGAGAATTTGGTGTTAAAAAATTGCTATTACAGTTTGCCAAACTTAAAGTTATCGGCTAATTATACCCAATAGGGTTTCCGTATAATTTTTATTGTATGATTACGTTAATTAATGTAATTTGCAACTCTTAATTTTTCTCTTTAGAAAAATTTACTTCAATACAGAAAATATGACATTTGACTTAGAATATAATTCAGAAAGATCTAAATTGATCATTCCAGAATATGGAAGACATTTACAAAAATTAGTGGCTCATTGTGTGAGTTTAGAAGATGCTGAAGAAAGAAATAAAATGGCGAAAGCAATTGTGAATGTAATGGG
>JAGLDM010000324.1 GCA_023145595.1 Flavobacteriaceae bacterium
TTTAGAGGAGAGGCTTTGGCTTCTATTGCTGCCATTGCGCATGTAGAATTAAAAACAAAACAAGAGGATCAAGAATTAGGAACCCATATTAAAATTGAAGGAAGCGAAATTATCTCTCAAGAATTAGTTACAACACCAAAAGGAACGTCTATTGCAGTTCGTAATTTGTTTTATAACATTCCGGCACGTCGTAATTTTCTAAAATCTAATGCTGTTGAAACACGTCATATTATTGATGAGTTTCAGCGAGTGGCATTGGTGCATCCTGATATTTCATTCTCACTATTTCATAATGAAAATGAAGTATTTAGACTAAGTCAAAGTAATTTGAGACAGCGAATTGTTTCGATTTTAGGGAAGAAAACCAATGAGAAATTAGTTCCAATAGCCGAAACAACAGATGTGTTAAAACTTACAGGTTTTGTTTCTAAACCCGAGTTTTCAAAGAAAAAACGAGGCGAACAATTCTTTTTTGTAAACAATCGATTTATCAAAAGCCCATATTTACACCATGCTATTGTGAGTGCCTTTGATGGCTTATTGAGTAGTGGATATCATCCATCGTATTTTTTGTATTTAACAGTTCCAACGAGTAGCATAGATATTAATATTCACCCTACGAAAACAGAGGTGAAGTTTGATAATGAAAAAATATTATATGCAATTTTAAGATCAACGGTTAAACATAGTTTAGGGCAATATAATGTTTCTCCGGCTTTAGATTTTGACCGAGATTCTAATCTAGACGTGCCGTATGAATTTAAAAATAAACAAGCCGAAAAAGAGCCAGGAATTCAGATAGATCGTGATTTTAATCCGTTTAAGGCAGATTCTCAAAAATCAATTTCATTTCCGTACAAAAGAGAAAAAACGGAAAGTTGGGAGAGTTTATATGTAGCAATAGAAACTCCAGAAGTTGAAGTTAAAAATATAGAAGTACAATCTGAAGTGATTGATTCATCGTTGTTTGATGAACAGAGTGTTGGGACTAAAACTTTTCAGGTACACAAAAAATACATTGTGAGTACTATAAAGTCTGGTATTATATTTATCAATCAGAATTTGGCACATCAACGTATTTTGTATGAAGAATTTTTGGAAACAATTACGGTGAGAGAAGCCATGAGTCAGCAATTACTATTTCCATTAAGTATTCATTTTAGTAAAGATGATGTTACTTTAATTAAAGAAATACAATCAGATTTAGAAAGCACAGGCTTTTTGTTTGATGAGATAGAAGGAGAAACCATAATTATTAAAGGAATTCCGACTTCAATTGTTGAAAGTCAGGTGACCATCATTATAGAACAACTATTAGACGATATTAAAAACGAAATACCAGAAACGAATTTTAGTCAGTTAGATGTTATGGCGAAAAGTTTAGCTAAAAGTTTAGCAATTAGAAATGGTACAAAGTTATCTTTGGAAGAACAAGAAAATATTGTTGAAGGCTTATTTTCATGTAAAGAACCGAATCATTCTCCATATGGAAGACCCACTTTTATTTCGATGGAATTGAATGATATCGACAAAAAATTTGAATTATGATGAATAGAATGACGGATGCAGTAAAGCATCTAATTATTATTAATGTGGTGGTTTTCGCTGCAGTTTATCTGCTAAAAATTGATTTTAGCGATTCGCTAGCATTGTATTTTCCAGAGAATGAAAAATTTGGATTTTGGCAATTTGTAACTCATATGTTTGTGCACGGAGGAACTATGCACTTAATTTTTAACATGTATGGTTTATGGGCTTTTGGAACTCCGTTGGAGCAAATGTGGGGTCGAAATAAATTTCTATTTTTCTATTTTTCTGCAGGACTAGGAGCAGGGGCTATTTATACATTAGCCAATTATTATCAGTTTAATGGAATTTATGAGGAGTTAGTCGCTATCGGTATGTCTGGTGAAGATATACAAACACTTTTAACCACAGGAACTTATAATTCTCAAATCCTTGATCAGATTCAACAATCTAAATTAGTTGATATTTATTCAACTTTTAATACACCAGCGGTTGGTGCTTCAGGTGCTGTTTATGGTGTGTTAGTAGCCTTTGGAATCGCTTTTCCAAATGCAAAACTGGCACTTATGTTTTTTCCAGTTCCGGTTGCGGCAAAATATTTTATTCCGGCGATTATTTTAGGAGATTTATTTTTCGGAATGACAAGTTATTCTGTTGGGAATATTGCTCACTTTGCGCATGTTGGAGGTGCATTGATAGGATTTATTATTGCTTGGTATTGGAAAAAGAATCAATTTTCACAAAACCGCTGGAATTAAATGAATATATTAAACGACATAAAAGTTGCTTACTATAAAGCAAACACCGTAGAGAAAGTAATCTATATTCAGGTTGCTCTATTTATTGTGAGTTTAATTTCTATGTCGCTTGTAAGTAGTTGGTTTGCTTTAAACCCAGATTTTACAATTTTTATTACAAAACCTTGGACGATTCTTACCTATGGTTTTTTTCATGGTAGTTTTATTCATCTTGTATTTAACCTTATTTTTTTGTTTTATATTGGAAATTTATTTCTAAGTTTTTTTACCGTAAAACAATTCCTGAATTATTTTTTACTGGGAATTATATCTGGTGGAATTGCATTTTTACTCATACATCCTCACGGTTATTTGGTTGGTTCTTCTGCCGGAATTATGGCGGTATTAGTTGGTTTAGCAACAAAAGTCCCGAACTATGAATTGCGTTTTAACCTTATTGGAAGTGTAAAATTATGGATTATTGCAGGTATATATGTTCTGCTTAGTATTTTTAGTTTAGATGGTATAAATTCAGGTGGAAATATTGCACATTTGGGAGGGGCCTTACTTGGATTCATTTATACCAAACAACTAGAAAAAGGTTTTGATATTGGGAACTATTTTGAAAAGGCAGTGAATTTTTTTATATCTTTATTTGAATCTAAAAAACAAAACCCGTTAAGAACCGTTG
>JAGLDM010000325.1 GCA_023145595.1 Flavobacteriaceae bacterium
CGCATATCTTCGGCATCATCAAAAACAAAACTTGATGTTAAATATAAAGGTGTTGAATGCTCAGAAAACTGAGTTCTTTCAGTTTGCGTTCTTATTGCTTCGGTTTCAAAATTATAATCTTCCATGATAATTCTTTAAATACTTGACGTTTATATTCTACAAATTACATCAAAAAATGTCTTTCAATAATTCTTCTAATTGGTCAAATTCGATTAAAAACCCATCATGTCCGTAGATAGATTTTATTTCTTTTAATTCATTTTCTATTCCCAATTTATTCAACACTTCAGCCGTTTCTACATTCTCTTGTGGAACAAAAAATATATCTGTATCAATAATAACTTGGGTTATTTTCGCCTTGATTGTTTTAACTACCTCCTCAAAACTTCCTCGACCACGTGTAATATCGATATGGGTCAATAAATGATTCATCAATCTATACGATTCTAAATCAAATCGTTCTTCAATTCTTTTTCCGTGATGTAACAACCAACTTTCTGCATTAAAAACTCCTTGTTCCTCATTCACACTTCTATTAAATCGATGTTTAAATGAATCTGCTGTTCTATAAAATAACATCGCCATTAAACGAGCATCATGCAATGGTCTTGTTGAATTTTTTAGAATTTGTTCTTGCGCTAAATTATGGGCAATAATCCAATCCGAAGTTTTCCAATCGGATCCTAACGGAATTAAATGATCCATCAAATCGGGATATAAAACCGCCATTTCCCAAGAAATCCCACCTCCTAAAGAAGGACCCATTGTTGCGTGTAATTTATCAATTTTTAAAAACTCCAATCCTAAGCCAAATATTTTTGCAATATCTCGCGGTTTAAAATCTTGATAATTTTCAATCAACTTCGCAGGGTTTTTATCATAGCCATTCCCTGGAATATCAAAAGTTATAATCGTATATTTTTTGGAGTCCACCAATTTTCCTTCCCCAATAATGCCACTCCACCAACCCTTTGGTCCTGCGACTCTAGAATTACCGGTCAGCGCATGATTCACCAACACAATTGGCGCCGAAAACAAAGGCTGACCAACCAATTGATAAGTCAGGTCAAAATCAGAAACAAATCCTGTTTCTGTTGTAAATTCGGTTATAGGTATATGATATAATTTATTTTCCAACGTACAAATAATTTAGTGTTACATACAAAAAGAAAAAGGTATAAAAGAAGAGAATTGTTTGATAATTCATTTTGTTATCCATCCCAAAAACAATTCTAAAATAAATTTAGAAAAATTCAAAAGGTACTGTAAAAATAACAGCCCTTTGGGTAGAATTTAGCACCTACTTTATAGTAAAGGGTTGCTAAGGCATCAACGGGTCTAATCCCTCTTCCTTTCTTTATAACAGTTTCAATAAGTGTCTGAACTTAACTGCAAAGTTCTGTATAAATTATGTAGTAAACAATGTTTTAAAGATTTTTCTTTCTTTGGCAGATTCATCTCGAAAATGACAAAATAAATAATGCAGTCTGAATTAAAATTCAAACTGCATTTATACTTTTTGA
Source organism: Flavobacteriaceae bacterium (assembly GCA_023145595.1). GTDB lineage: Bacteria > Bacteroidota > Bacteroidia > Flavobacteriales > Flavobacteriaceae > Urechidicola. The sequence goes on from JAGLDM010000325.1 coordinate 1,524, forward strand.
AAAATATTTACTAATTACTTCATCGCTTTCTTAAGATCTGCTATTAAATCGTTGACATTTTCTAACCCAACTGATAACCTGATCAAATCTTGTGATACTCCGCTTGCTATTTGCTCTTCGACATTTAACTGTTGATGCGTAGTACTTGCTGGATGAATAATTAACGATTTAGTATCTCCAATATTTGCTAACAATGAAAATATTTCTGTTTTATCGGTCAACTGTTTTCCTGCTTCAAATCCGCCTTTCAATCCGAAAGTAACAATACCACTTTGTCCTTTTGGTAAATATGTGTTTGCTAAATCTTTGTATTTACTACTTTCCAATCCAGGGTAATTCACCCAAGCAACATCTTCTTCTGTCTCTAACCATTTCGCTAAAGCCAAAGCGTTTTCGCTTATTTTTTCCATTCTAATAGGAAGCGTTTCTAAGCCTTGAATAATTTGAAAAGCATTAAACGGACTCAATGCACTACCATAATCACGTAATCCTTCAAGTCTCACTTTTGCAATATAAGCAATGGCTCCTAGCGCCTCTGCATACACCAAACCATGGTAACTTGGATTTGGAGTTGTGAATTCTGGGAAGTTACCATTTGCCCAGTCAAAAGTTCCTGCATCAATAATAACACCTCCTAAAGAGTTTCCTTGTCCGCCAATATATTTTGTAAGTGAATGCACTACAATATTTGCTCCATGTTCTATCGGATTTAATAAATACGGAGTTGCTACAGTATTATCTACCATAAACGGAATTTTAGCCGCTTTTGCCTCCGCAGAGATTGCTTTTAAATCGATAACGTCCAACTTTGGATTTCCTAAACTTTCTACAAAAACCAATTTGGTATTCTCTTGAATAGCGGCTTTAAAATTTGAAGCCTCAGAAGCATCCACAAAGGTTGTTGTAATTCCTAACCTTGTAAGTGTATTGCTTAATAGATTATAAGTACCACCGTACAGCGAACTTGCCGCTACAATATGGTCTCCCGATTTTAGCAAAGTTAATATTGCAGTAAATATTGCCGCCGACCCAGAAGCCAATACAACAGCAGCCACACCACCTTCTAAGGCTGCCAATCGCTGTTCTAAAATATCATTAGTTGGATTATTTAAACGTGTATATATATAACCTGGCTCTGCCAACGAAAACAAATTCGCGGCATGCTCGGTATTGTTAAAAACATAAGAAGATGTTTGATAAATTGGTACGGCTCTTGTACCTCCAGTTGCCTTAGTATCATGTCCTGCATGCAATGCCTGTGTAGAAAAATCTTGTTTACTCATAATTCTTTTTTTAATTAGTTTTGCAAAAGTATCATTTTTAAAACTACTATCCTACTAAATCGATAGAGTTTTAGTAAAATAACCCGTTTTAAACAGATTATTACACCAAACACCGATGCATCAATCTATTATATAATTTAAAAAAA
>JAGLDM010000326.1 GCA_023145595.1 Flavobacteriaceae bacterium
CTCATCTATAGTAATTGGGAACGATTTAAAGGTAATTCCAAACCGAAAAGAATAATTTGGTCACTTTTGGGTGGATTTATTCTAATTTTTGGAGCAAGAATGGCAGGTGGTTGTACCAGTGGTCATATCATTTCAGGAGGCATGCAAGTAGCCATAAGTAGCATGGTTTTTGCGGTTTTTACTTTTATTGGACTCCTAGGAACTGGTAAATTATTTTACAAACTTAGAGGGGAATGAAATAAAACTTTTAAGTATTGATATGGAAAAAGATAGGAAGGTGATTTACCCTTCCGATAATTATCGAAATGAATTAAAATAAAACACTTAATACCCTATAAAAAATGAAAAAACAATTGCTATTATTAGTGTGTTTATTGAGTATTTCAATAAGCCAATCACAAACTTTTGATGATGGAATATTAGAATATACAGTAACAGACATTGAGGAAGGTTATGTATCGGTTAACAAATATGATGGTGTTTGCCCAACAAGGGTTCTTACTATTCCATCAGAAGTAACGGATCCATATTCAGATGTGGTATATTACGTTACTAGTATTGAAGAAGATGCTTTTAATTCTTGTTACGATTTAACGAGTATTAATATACCGTCAGGAGTTACAAGTATAGGGGCTTTTGCCTTTAAAGAATGTGAAGGTTTAACGAGTGTTACTCTCCCTTCAAGCGTTACAAGTATAGGGGATGAGGCTTTTAATTCTTGTTATCGTTTAACGGATATTACCCTCCCCTCAAGTCTTATAAGTATAGGGAAATATACTTTTTCTTATTGTAAAAAATTAACGAGTGTTAATCTCCCTTCAGGGATTACAAGTATTGGAGAAGGAGCTTTTGGAGACTGTAGTGATTTAGTGAATGTTAGTTTTCCTTCAAGTGTTATAAGTATCGGAGATGATGCTTTTAAAAACTGTTATGTTTTAGAGAATGTTATTCTGCCATCAAATCTTATAAGTATCGGAGATTATGCTTTTAGCGATTGTTACTATGTAACGAGTATTAATATTCCATCAAGTGTTACGAGTATTGGAGAAGGTGCTTTTTATGCTTGTTTAGGTTTAACAAGCGTTAGTTTTAGTTTCCCCTCAGGTGTTACAACTATCGAAGATAAAGCTTTTTATGGTAGTAAATTAAAGAGTATTAGTCTCCCCTCAGGTGTTACACGTATTGGAGAAGGTGCTTTTGAGGGTTGTAGCAATTTAACGAGTCTGATGATGCCTTCAAGTATTACAAGTATAGGGGGAAATGCTTTTGGAAATTGTACAGGTTTGACGAGTGTTGCCGTAGATTGGGTAACTCCTTTAGCAATAAATACTTCTGTTTTTGATGGTGTAACTATAGGTGAGATACCTTTAAAAGTGCCCCTAGGTACTGGTTCAGATTACGGAAGTGCTTCTGTTTGGAAAGATTTTAATGTAAACAAAAACCAAACTTTTGTTGTAGGAGGCTTAGAGTATGCAGTAACAGATATTGCAAATAACTATGTTTCTGTTAAAAAAGATAGTGTTACTTGCCCAACAGGAAATCTTATTATTCCAGCAACAGTAACGTATTTAGGAACAACTTATTCCGTTACAACTATAGACGCTTCTGCTTTTAAAGATTGTACAGGTTTAGCAAGTGTTAGTATACCTTCAAGTATTACAAGTATAAAGGATCATGCTTTTAGAGATTGTACAGGTTTAACGAGTGTTACCGTAGATTGGGAAACTCCTTTAGTAATAAACGCTGCTGTTTTTAGTGGTGTAACTATAAGTGCTATACCTTTAAGAGCACCTCTAGGTACTGGTTCAGATTATGGAAGTGCTTCTGTTTGGAAAGATTTTAATGTAAATAAAAACCAAACTTTTGTTGCAGGAGGCTTAGGGTATACAGTAATAGATACTGAAAACAATTATGTTTCTGTTAAAAAAGATGGTGTTACCTCCCCAACAGGAGATCTTATTATTCCAGCAACAGTAACGTATTCAGAAACAACTTATTCCGTTACAGCTATAGGCGCTTCTGCTTTTAAAGATTGTACAGGTTTAACAAGTGTTGATATACCTTCAAGTATTATAAGTGTAGGCGCTTCTGCTTTTAGAGATTGTACAGGTTTAACGAGTGTTACTGTAAATAGAGCAACACCTTTAGAAATATTAAAAAAACATAAAATTTTTAATAAAGTACCTATAAATACAATATCATTAACGGTGCCTGCTGGTGCGGTTTCAGCCTACCAAAATGCAGAAGTATGGCAAGATTTTGCTTCTATAATTGTTTTAGATGTAGATGGTTTTGCGGTAAATGATATAACTGAACAAGCGAATCCAAACCTTGTAAATGATCAATTGGATGCAGCCGTAAGTTCAGGAATTGTTTTAGATGTAGATGGTTTTGTGGTAAGTGATACAACTGAACAAGCGGATCCAAACCTTGTACAGAATCAATTGGATGAAACTGTAAATTTAGACTTATTGATAGAGGAAGTAACCATTTATGATAATTTAGGTGAGTTGATACCAAAAGGTGTTTATTTTGTTGAAATACTTACCAATAAAGGGGTAACAACAAAAAAAGTAGTTGTAGAATAACTTTACTTTAAATATAATAATATGAAAAAGACTGTTTGTAATAAGCAGTCTTTTTAGTATCCAAAGAAAAAGAACTATTATTTTATAAAGGAGACCCCATGTGTAGTGCTTGATGTATTATATAGACGCAATAAATGTTAAAATGGCACATCTTAATTAAGAAATATTGTTCCAAACAACTAGAGAATGATATCGTTACAATTTAATAACAATAGTGCTATTAAATTAGTTGTAACTTTGCACTATTAAAATATAGACGAAATACATGTCAAAGAAAAAAAAGAAAATTTACAAAAAGAAAAATAATACCATTAAGCATTTAACTGAAAATGTTTTTAAAATATTTAATACAAATTCAAAAGAAACATTTAATTATAAGCAGGTTGCATCTAAAATGCATATTGTAGATGCACATGGTAAACAACAAATAATTCAGAAAATACAAGAACTAAAAAGTCAGGGGAAACTAGAAGAAGTTGATCGTGGTAAATTCAGAGTAATTGAAAAAGACCATTATTATATTGGTAAAGTTGATGTTACTTCTAGAGGTAATGGTTATGTAATTTGTGAGGAATTAGAACACGATATATACATTCCGTCTCGGAATATGAATCACGCTTTACACAATGATAAGGTAAAGGTGTATGTGTACAGTCGCAAACGAAATGCGAAGCAAGAAGGAGATATTATTGAAATTATTGAGCGAAAAAAGAAAGAGTTTGTAGGAGTTTTGCATATGAACAAGAATTTCGGATTTGTAATTCCGGATGATTTTAAAATGTATGTAGACTTTTTTGTTCCAGAACGAAAATTAGGAGGAGCAGAAGATGGAGATAAAGTGTTGGTTGAATTTATTGATTGGCCAGAAAAATCTAAAAATCCGTTTGGAAAAATTACGAGAGTTTTAGGAAAACCAGGAGATCATAATACAGAAATTCATTCTATTTTATTAGAATA
>JAGLDM010000327.1 GCA_023145595.1 Flavobacteriaceae bacterium
TAAAAATATAGAAATTATGAGTACAGAAGATATTTTAGACAAATTAGTAAACAGATACCCTGTTTTGGAAGTTTGTAAAGATCAGATACGTGATGCAGGAAATTTAATTATAGACTCCTATAAAAATTCCGGGCATTTGTTAATGTGTGGTAACGGCGGGAGTTGTTCAGATTCAGACCATATTGTGGGTGAATTAATGAAGAGTTTTTCAAAGAAACGTCCGTTAACTAGCGATGTAAAAGAAAGTTTGATTGGTGTAGATGCTGAGTTGGGTGCTGTTATGGCAGAAAAATTAGAGCAAGGCTTACCGGCAATTTCATTAATGGCGCATAGTGCGTTAATTTCAGCAGTATCTAATGATATTGGCGGTGATCTTATTTTTGCTCAACAATTGATGGGCTACGGTCGTAAAGGAGATGTCTTTATGGGAATAAGCACTTCAGGAAATTCTAAAAATGTAGTGAATGCCTGTATTGCGGCAAAAGCAAAAGGTGTAAAAGTAATAGCATTAGTTGGTGAGACCGGTGGTAAGATGAAAGATTATGCTGATGTTGCTATTTGTGTTCCATCAACGTGTACTCCAGATATTCAAGAATTGCATTTGCCAATTTACCATGCTCTTTGTATCATGTCTGAAGAAACATTTTTTTAAGAAAAAAAGTAAATGCTCGACAATTTTAAAATTCACAATCTAAAACTTTTAGTATTAATAATTGGTTTGTCCGCTATTAATTGGAGTTGTAAAAAAGATAATTCAGAATTAATTATGGTAGAAAAACAAATCACTTTTGAGTCAAAAACTCATGCGTTAGATAATAATGATAATTTTTCTCCAGACGGGAAATATTTATGTTATGATACTAGAGGAATGGTTTATAATAACAATTTGGCGAATTGTAAGTCGATTGAAAAAGTAGAAATAGCCACTGGAAACACTACGGTACTTTGGGAACCCAAATCGGTTTCTGGTGAAAATGGTGCTCCGGGTGTAGCAGCGGTTTCCTATCATCCAACAGAAAACAAGGTTGTTTTTATTCATGGTCCTTTTTTAGAAGAA
>JAGLDM010000328.1 GCA_023145595.1 Flavobacteriaceae bacterium
TTTTGCTACGCTCCAAAAAGTAATTTGATCAACGTCTGGTGCTAATTCTTTAATTACAGTTTCACTTTTTGTGAAATTTAAATCTACATTCCATGTCCAATTTTCAGTTTTTATAGGAGTTCCTCCTAATAAAAACTCATAACCTGTACTTTCTAACAATCCAGCGTTAATAAGCTTAGAAGAATAACCAGAAGAACCTGCTACTGGAACGGCTAGAATTTGATTTCTATTATCAACCGTATAATATGTACCTTCAAAACGCAATCTACTATTGAACATTTTGACATCTGCACCAAATTCTAGAGATGTTGCCTCTTCAGGTTTTAGCTCTGCATTCATCCTCACTGATGAGGTTCCTACTCGATATGCATCTGGTCCCCAAGCACCTACACCGTCATAAGTATTAAGTAGATTATAAGACCTCGTATCATTACCTACTTGTGCCCAACCTGCTCTTATTTTAAACAGATCTAAATTGTCACCCATATCAAACACTTGATCAAGCAGCAAAGAAGTTGAGACTGATGGATAAAAATAAGACCTATTGTCTGATGGTAAGGTACTTGACCAGTCATTTCTAGCAGTTATATCTAAATACAGCATATCTTTCCAACTAATATTGGCTAAGCCATAAGCACTATAAATTGCTTTTTCGGTTCTGCTACTTTTATATCTCAGCGTTCCACTAGAAATATTCTGTACTGTATATAAATTAGGAACTATTAAACCTGATCCCTTATCTCCAGAACTATTCGAAATATACGACCCTTTTATATACATACTATTACCCCCTACAGAAGTTGTTAACCTAAGGTCTTGGTCTTCCCAATCTTTTTTATAAGTTAGTAAGAAATCAATATTTCTTTCTAGCCCATCCATTCTATAAATCCCATAAGCACCATTATTTGGTTCTTGTAGAAACCCAACTCCAACTTTTGTCTCTCTAACTTCATCAGATTTATTTAACAGTACTCTTGTTACGAAATCAAATGCCGGTGATATTTCCCATTTGGCGGAGATATTACCATACAATCTATATCTATTATAGCTATTATTTACTTCATTAGCCAAAAAATATGGATTCTCATAATCGGGATAAAGTCTTAAAATACTTCCATCTTCATTTCTGTAATTTTCCATCCTTCGGATATCAGTATTCATTGGATGAAAAATCACTGCTTTTAAAGGACCTGCCTTACCTGAATATGGTCTATTATCTGCCCACGCATTACTAAAATTCACATCAGTAGCAATCGTCAATTTATCCCATAATTTTGTAGAAGCGGAGAATGTGACGTTATTTCTTTTCAAATCGGTATTAGGAATCAAACCTTCATGTGTCATATTAGTATAACCTAATCTATAATTAATATCTCCTGCACTACTTGCTACAGACACTCCGTTTGTAGTAGTATAAGCAAAATCATTTAAAAAGTTTTTAAAATTATCCTTATACGAAACAAGTTCTGTTGCTATAGGGTTTCCTAACGCATCTAACTCAGCACCCCATTGTACTGCCCAATAACCTCTATCGGTTTCTGGCCCAGCAGACGCAACTTCTGCAGGATTTATAGGGTATGGCAATAACACAGAACTACCAAAGTATTCTGGTCTATAAGAAAAGTACCCTGGCGCAAAATCATCTATAGTATTAAGGTATCTTATTGGAGTTTCAAATACAGTATTTGTATTAACCGAAACTACCGTTTTTTGTCCTTTTTTTGCTTTCTTAGTTGTAATTAACACAACCCCATTACCAGCCCTAGAACCGTATAATGCTGCTGCACTTGGTCCTTTAAGGATTGATACACTCTCTATACTTTCTGGATCTAAATCCGAGACTGAATTACCGTAATCAACTACAGCCTCCTCACTTACATCGCTAGTATTATTAGCCGAACTCTGAAGAGGAACACCATCAACCACAAATAAAGGTTGATTATCGGTACTTAACGAAGTAGCCCCTCTAATTACCATACTCACAGAAGAACCTGTACCTCCTGTACTACTAATTGTTACCCCAGACACTTTACCTGACATAGAATTTAACACATTTTCTTGAGCAACTCTTGTTAATTCTTCACCTTTTACTTTCCCCACAGAGTATCCTAAAGATTTCTCTTCTCTTTTAATACCCAAAGCTGTTACTACAACTTCTTCAAGGGCTTCTGCACTTGGCTCTAAAACAACGTTAATAACAGATTTACCCGCAGCGGATACGTCCTTAGATGTAAACCCTAAAGACGAAAACACTAAAACTACATCTGCATCTGCAAGTGTAATACTAAAATTACCATCAAAATCTGTTGTTACTCCCTTAGAAGTGTTTTTAACAATTACGTTCACCCCTGGCAAGCCTAAACCATCACCTTCAGATGTAACATTACCTGTAACCGTAGTTTGCGCAAAAACACTTGCACTCACCAAAAACATACAGGAAAACATTCCTAAAACAAGTAGTTTTCTTGCTCTGTCTCCTAATTTATTCTTCATATTATAAATTTGAATTATTAATTAATTTTATCTTTATTACTAACACGTTATTTAACAACCTCAAGAGTTACTGCAAGAACCATAAAAGGCCTACCTTGATACCCCGCTGGCGCAGCATGCACATGCACAAGCATAGTATCCTCTCCCTGTTCAACAATCATCCCTTTTGAATTGTATTCCCAAACAACAAAATATCCGTTTTTATCAAAATCAACAGTAGTGACATCTGTATAGGTTACCGAACCATACTCAGCGGTTTCAACTGTGTAATCTTCGCTTTCAACATAAACAAATTTCAAATCAGATTCCGGAGTATAATAACCCGTACAAAGCCCAATTTCAACAGCCTTATCAGACCCTAGGTTAGCAATATTATCAACCCCAGGAACTTCTCCTTGATATCCAATTCCCGAAAACGCAGTAGCAATGGGTGAATGTATCTCATAACCTCCGTCATAATGAAACGTAAATGTATTATCATAAACCTCAGGCATTCCTAGATAAAAATCTAGCACCCCTCCTGGCAAAGGCTTAAACATAGGAGCTTCCACAAATCCATCTGCAACATAAATCGCATCTTCCGAAGAATGAGCGGGTGATATTCTCCAAGTCTTACCTTCCAAAGCCGTAGGGCCTCCAGTAAGCATCACGTAATCTGTAATATTCAACCCTACTCTAACGTTATCTGTTGCTTCAGAACCAGTTTTTTTTGACGTAAAGACTATTTCATAATACCCACCATCTGAATATTCATGAAGTGGGTTCTGCTCCGTACTTTCCGTACCATCACCAAAATCCCAATGCCATTCAGTAGAACTAGGAGACACGCCTTGAAAAGAAATTGACAAGTTATCATCGGTACTGTAACTAATCTCCGCAGACAACGGAGTTACTGGACCTCCTTTATCATCATCATCCGAACATGACATCACAAGCACGGCCATAATCACCGCAGGAACAAATTTTAATAGATTGCTTTTTTTAAACATAGTTTCTAAAATTTAAGTTAAATTATTTTCTTAATTTGTTATTAATTGAAAAACACGGCTGTTACACATCGCTTTTCTATAGATTTCACAAATATAGATTAATACTTTTTAATTATATAAATTTTAACAAAAAAAATACCTGTGAATTTGAGAAATAAATTAATTTTGGAGTTTTTAAAACAAAAAATGCAAAAAACACTCATTTACCTCGTTTTCTTCAGCACTTTTTTAAGCACCTCTTTACCCGCACAAGAACTAAAAATTGGCGCAGCTACACGTACAATTACACCAAACCCCTTAATTGCCGTTTCTGGAGGTGCAGGAACTCCGAATCCCGCACATATTAAAAAGGGAGACCTCTTTGCTCGTGCTATGGTTTTTGAAAAAGACGGTGAACGTATTGCTATTGTGAATATTGACAACCTTGGTTGGCCAGCAGCATTAGGAGATAAATCTAGAAAACTAATTAAAGGGATTCCAGCAGAAAACATACTTATAGGAGTTAGCCATACCCATAGCGCCCCAGATGCTTATGCTTTTATGGACGAAAAAGGAAATATAGGTGCCGATCTTAAATACTTAGACTGGTGTGTTGTGCAAATTGCTGATGCGGTAAATGAAGCTATCGCAAATTTAGAAACTGCAGATTTAAAAATTGCCGTTGGAGAGGCCAAGGGTAAAATTGCCTATAATTATTACGCTCCTAAACTATACGACCCTCGCTGTGGAGTTATACAAGCCATCAATAAAAAAGGAAAAACAATTGCAACCTTGGTTAATTATGCTATTCATCCGGAGGTTATTGGCGATAGTCAAGGTATTTTAAGTCCAGATCTCATAGGTCCATTATACGATCGCATTGAAGAAAAAACAGGTGGTGTTGCTATTTTTATGAATGGTGCGCAAGGCGGAATGGTTACCGCAGACAATAGAAGAGAAAATGGCAAAGAAGCAAACGACTGGGCAGAATGCAAGCGAATTGGCGAATTGTTAGCAGATGAAGCCTTACGTATTGTAAATGATGCTCCTATTCAAAAAAACCCAACTATTTATTGTACCAGTAAAGAGGTTGAATTCCCAATTGATTCAGAATTGATGCGTTATATATTAAGCACCTCTCCTTTAAGTACTCAATCCTCTGAAATTGATACGATAACAACTCAATTAAATTTATTAAATATTGGCTCTGCACAGATTTTAACAATTCCTGGTGAGGCCCTACCAAATATTGGCTATTACCTAAAAAGAAAAATGCCTACAGAACACCCTTTCTTATTTGGATTAACAAATGATGCTTTTGGCTATATATTAACGAAAGAAGATTTTCAAAGTTTTGAAAGGTATGAATATGT
>JAGLDM010000329.1 GCA_023145595.1 Flavobacteriaceae bacterium
GGTCAAAAAGTTAAAATTTTGAATCAATAATTCTTTCCTATGTCAAAAGAAAATAAAAAAATAGATAAAGAATTTGGCCTTTCTTCTTGGGCAATAAATAACAAGACAACGATGTATGTTGTCATGGCTTTGATTTTGTTTTTAGGCTTCTCGGCATATCAAGACATGCCAAGAGAAAGTTTTCCTGAAATTAAGGAAACTAAAATTTATATCACTTCCATTTTTCCAGGAAACACGGCGGAAGACATTGAAAAACTAATTACGGACCCTATAGAAGACGTTTTAAAAACGGTGAGTAATGTGGTAGAAATAACCTCAACATCTCAAGAAGATGTTTCTATGGTTATTGTTGAATTTGATGAAAATATTTCTGTAGAAGCGGCAAAACAAAAAATAAAAGATCAAATAGATACCGAAACTTCAAGTGAAGATTGGCCTACGTTCAATAATGCAAAGGTTGAACCCAATGTGTTTGATTTAAGCATGTCTGAAGAATTTCCAATTTTAAATATTAATATTTCGGGTGATTATCCGGTAATAAAATTAAAAGAGTTTGGCGAATATCTTGAAGATGAAATTGAATCGCTAGGCGAAATTAAACAAGTAGATATAAGAGGTGCACAAATAAAGGAAGTTGAGGTTGCTGTAGATATTTACAAAATGATGGCTGCTCAAGTAAGTTTTAATGATATTTTGGGCGCTATTAATAAAGGAAATGTAACCATGTCTGCCGGGAATTTTATTGCAAGTGGACAAAGAAGAACCATCAGAATTATAGGCGAAATTGAAAAACCGAGCGATTTAGAAAATTTTGTTGTCAAATCTGAATTTAATACACCTATTTATCTTAAAGATATTGCAACCATCGCTTTCAAAGAAAAAGAACGCACTACCTACGCAAGAGAATTCGGAAATTCTGTGGTGATGCTAGACGTTAAAAAGCGATCGGGAAAAAACATGGTTGCTGCGGCAGATAAAATCCGGGTAATTATTGATAACGCGGTAGAAAATATTTTCCCTCCAGATTTAAAAATTACAATCTCTAATGATCAATCTACCAAAACTATTGGTCAGGTAAATGATTTAGTGAATAATATTATCTTCGGAATCATATTGGTTGTTGGGGTATTAATGTTCTTTTTGGGCTTTAAAAATGCACTCTTCGTTGGTTTTGCTATACCAATGTCTATGTTTATGTCGCTCATGATATTAAGCTCTTTGGGGTACACTATGAATACCATGATTCTCTTTGGTTTAATTATGGGGCTCGGAATGTTGGTTGATAACGGAATTGTTGTTGTCGAAAATGTATACAGATTGATGGACGAAGAAGGAATGACTCGTTTAGAAGCTGCTAAAAAAGGAATTAGTGAAATTGCATATCCCATTATTATTTCAACAGCAACCACTGTTGCGGCCTTTATTCCGTTAGGACTTTGGCCCGGAGTAATGGGGCAATTTATGATTTACCTCCCTATTACGCTTTCGGTTGTTTTGGGCTCTTCTCTAGTTGTCGCTATTTTCTTTAATTCGGTATTGGTTTCTCAATTCATGAAAGTTGAAGATAGTAATATGACTTTGAAAAAGATGATCATTATATCTTCAATTCTCATTGGTCTTGGTGTCTTCATTTTTCTATTTGGAGGTGCAAATAAAATCTTAGGAAGTGTCATGGTATTTACAGCCATAATGCTGTGGGCGTACCACTTATTTTTACGAAAAACGGCTAATTATTTTCAATCTAATATTCTTATAACTTGGGAACGCATTTATGAGAAAACACTGCGCGCTTCACTAAAAAGTTGGAGACCCTATGCCATTGTTATAAGCACTATACTCCTTTTGTTTTTTGTGTTCGGAATGTTCGGAGAATCAATAAAAAATGGAGATACAAAATTTGAATTTTTCCCTGATAACAAACCAAATCAAATAATTGTTTATATAGAATATCCTCAAGGAACCGATATTGAAAAAACAAATAAGATTACCAAAGAAATTGAAGCACAAGTCTATTCTATCATAAATAATGATGAAAATATGGATGGTGACCATAATTTTTTAGTTGAAAGTGTTGTTTCTCAAGTTGGTGAAGGTGCTGGGAATCCAAATACTGATGGGGGTTCTACTTCAGAAATGCCTCATAAAGGAAAAATCACAGCTTCTATGCGGGAGTATAAATTTAGAGGAGGAAGAGATAGCGAACTGTTACGACAAAAAGTTCAAAAAGCACTTACCGGAATTTATCCTGGAGTTTTAATCTCTGTTGAAAAAGATGCAAATGCACCTCCCGCAGGTTCTCCAGTTAATATTGAAATTGAAGGAGATGATTATGTCGAATTGATAAATACTGCAGAAAGAATGCGAGATTTTATCAATTCAAAAAACATAAGCGGAATTGATGAGTTAAAAATTGATGTCAATAAATCTAAACCCTCAATGCTTGTTCAAATTGATCGAAAAAAAGCAGGTGAATTGGGTGTTAGTGCGAGCGTAATCGGACAACAACTTCGAAATTCAATTTTTGGTGCTAAAGCAGGGATTTACAAAGAAAATGGAGATGATTTTGATATATATGTCCGTTTTAATGAAGAAAACAGATACAATACTAGTGCTATTTTTAATCAAAAAATAACGTTTAGAGATGCGGCATCTGGAAAAATAAAAGAAATTCCGGTTTCTGTTGTAGCAAATCAAAAGAATAATTCTGGATTTAGTGCTATTAAACACCGAGATGTAAAACGTGTTGTAACAGTTCACTCAGCTCTTACTCCAGGCTTTACGGATGCAAGAGCCATTGTTATGCAAATTCAACATTATATGGAAGAGTATGAAGACCTTCCAAAAGGAATTAAAATTGATTACACAGGACAGATTGAGGAACAAAAAAAACAACAGGCGTTTTTAATAAA
>JAGLDM010000033.1 GCA_023145595.1 Flavobacteriaceae bacterium
GTATTATTCTCTTCAAAATATCCATAAAATTGAGGTGACTGTGTTTGTTGAGTACTTTTTAAAACTTCCATTTCAGCAATAACATCTTTTTTAGTTTGCTCAAAATCAGTGGATTTAGAGTCTTTTAATTCATGATTCCGTTCTACAATTTTTTCAAAAAAGCGAACGATATTTTTGCGGTCTCTTTTTGGGAATATAATATCAATACCATTATCTGCAATTACAACACCACCAACTCGATCGCCTTCTTTTAAAATTTTAAATGCGGTAAGTGCAGCCAGTTCTGCCGCTACCACAGATTTCATCTTTTTTCGAGAACCAAAAAACATCGATTTAGATTGATCTACAACAATCAACACCGGTTTTTCTTTTTCTTCGCTATAAACTCTGGTATGTGTTTTTTGGGTACGTGCGGTAACTTTCCAATCAATATTTCGAATATCATCACCAGCAACATAATTCCGAACTTCTTCAAAATCCAAACCGCGACCTCGTAATTTAGACGCGTGTTTACCGCCCAAAATACTGCGCACTTTTTGTTTTTTTGCTAAAAAACTAAAGCCTTTTGCACTTCCTTCTTTTGCTAATAAAGATTTGAGTGTTACAAAAATATCGGGATGGTATGTAGTTTCGTCAGACATATTTAATTATCCTACAACAGCAACTAATTTCAGTAATTCATCTATCACTTTGTCTGCAGTAACCCCTTCTGCATTTGCTTCATAACTTAAGATTAGGCGGTGTCGCAAGCAATCATGCACAACGGCTCTAACATCATCTGGAGTTACAAACTCGTTCCCATTCATCCACGCATGTGTTCTTGCCGACCGATCTATGGCAATAGTTCCCCTCGGACTTGCACCATATTCGATCCAATTAGCTAATTGTTCGCTATATTTTTCAGGGTACCTTGATGCAGAAACGATATCTACAATGTATTTTTCCATATTTTCTGTAATGGTAATTCCTTCTATTTCTTTACGCGCATCAAAAACAACTTGGGGTGATAATTTTTCTTTCTTTTCTGATTTTTTTACTGATTTTTGTTCGGCTCTATTCAAGCGCATTATTTTTAATTCTGAATTATCATCTGGATAATCAATAGTGACATGCATTAAAAATCGATCCATTTGCGCCTCAGGTAAAGGGTAGGTCCCTTCTTGTTCTACCGGGTTTTGCGTTGCCATAACCATAAACAAAGGTTCCATTTTATACGTACTGCCGGCAACAGAAACTTGACGCTCTTCCATAGCCTCTAAAAGTGCCGATTGCACTTTTGCCGGTGAACGGTTTATTTCATCTGCAAGGACAAGATTACTAAAAATCGGGCCTTTTTTTGTTGTAAAAGCGCCGTCTTTCTGATTGTATATAAGCGTCCCAATCAAATCGGCCGGCAATAAATCAGGTGTGAATTGGATACGCTGGAATTTAGTTTTAATCGCCTTAGATAATGTATTAACCGTTAACGTTTTTGCCAGTCCGGGAACACCTTCTAATAAAATATGCCCATTCGATAATAACCCGATTAACAGCCTTTCAATCATATAATCCTGACCGACGATAACTTTTGAGACTTCTTTTAGAATATTTTCAACAAAAGTGGCTTCTTTCTCTACTTTTTCAGTAATTGCTTTTATATCGGGATTCATTAATCCTCCTCAGTTTTGCTTACAATCGTATTTATGCGGGTAAAAGTCATCTCTAAAGTATCATAATAAAGTTGGTAATCGGTTTCCGAGACTTCTTTTCCCGCAAATTTTGCAAGTGA
>JAGLDM010000330.1 GCA_023145595.1 Flavobacteriaceae bacterium
GGCAAATACTAAATTTCGGTTTTTGTTCCTAAGCCCAAAATGAAACTGGCGTAATACCTCTATGGCTCTGCCATGAGGATAGTCAGTTTTAAGAAATTTTTTATTTTAACCTCTGAATTTTATTGGAATATGAACGACTTTTTTAGTTTCAAAAAAGTCTTCTTCAAAATAAGAGGGCAAGTCATATAAGGTAGCCTTCGGAAAATTTTTCAATTCTTCTGATAAATCACCTCCTTTTAAATAAAGGATTCCGTTTTTCAACTCGTGGATTGATTTCTTTTTGATTTTACCTTTCGTCCACTTCATGAAATTATCCATGTTGGTCACCGCTCTACTCACAATAAAGTCGAATTGACCTTTTACTTTTTCAGCACGAATATGTTCTCCTTTCACATTAGTAAGACCTAATGAAGTCACAACTTCATTTACAACCTTTATTTTTTTTCCGATAGAATCGGCCAAATAGAAGTTTACTTCAGGAAATAAAATTGCTAACGGAATTCCGGGAAACCCACCTCCCGTTCCAATATCGAGTATGGTAGATTTTGGATTGAAACTTTGCACTTTTGCTATTCCTAAGGAGTGCAACACATGCCGAAGATACAGTTCATCAATATCTTTTCTAGAAACCACATTTATTTGTGCATTCCATTCTTTATACAAACTTTCTAATTGTTCAAATTGTGAAATTTGTGCTCCAGTTAACTCGGGAAAATACTTTTTTATTAAATCCATAATCGCTTGCAAAGTTAGTGCAATTTCAAATTTTATTGAGGTTTAAAGAAGAAAATCAGAATGAATACCCTAAAATAAATCTATTAATGTTAATAATTCAACAAAATGCTTGAAATTAACTCGTTTAAAACTTAAAAAATGATAATTATTGGCTTTTTACTTCAAATTTTGATGTAATTTTGCGGCGATTTAAAGTGTCTTAATTTATGAGTACAATTAAATCATTAAGGAAACGGCGATTGAATTTAAGTTACCTTACAACGAATATAAAATAATGACCGTAATTGAACATTACAAGCAATTAAAATTATTAGGGGAAAATCAACAATTAACATAAAAATTTAAAAAAAACATGTCACAACACTTATCAGACAGAATTCAAAGTTTACCTACTTCAGCAACTTTGGCAATGGCTGCAAAAGCTCGCGAATTAAAAGAACAAGGAAAAGATATTATCGGGTTGAGTTTGGGAGAACCAGACTTTAACACTCCAGAATTCATCAAGGACGCGGCTATTAAAGCAGTAGAAGATAACTATAACTCATACTCTCCTGTTGATGGTTATGGCGATTTAAAAGAAGCTGTATGTTTAAAGTTTAAACGTGATAACAACTTGGAATATAAGCCAAGTCAAATCGTAGTTTCTGCAGGTGCAAAACAATCCATTGCAAATATTGCACAAGTATTGTTAAATCCTGGTGATGAGGTTTTATTACCGGCTCCATATTGGGTAAGTTACTCTGCAATTACAATTTTATCTGAAGCAACTTATGTTGAGATCCCTTCTAGTATTGAGACTGATTTTAAAATCACTCCAGAACAATTAGAAGCAGCGATTACACCAAAAACAAAAATGATTTTCTTTAACTCTCCAAATAATCCTAGTGGAACTATTTATACAGAGAAAGAATACAGAGCATTAGCGGCTGTATTAGAAAATTACCCAGATATTTTTATCCTTTCTGATGAGATCTACGAACACATCAATTATGGTGAAGAAGTATTTAGTTTTGCTGCTATTCCAAGTATGTATGACCGTACCATTACTGTAAACGGAGTTGCAAAAGCATTTGCAATGACTGGATGGAGAATTGGTTATATTGGCGCACCAGAATGGATTGCAAAAGCTTGTACTAAAATGCAAGGTCAGATTACTTCAGGAGCAAATTGTATTGCACAACGTGCTACTATAACAGCTTTAGAAGCGCCTGTTTCTAAGATTCAATACATGGTAGACGAATTTCAGACAAGAAGAGATTTAGTATTGAGTTTACTTGGCGAAATTGAAGGGTTTAAATTAAACGTGCCAAAAGGCGCCTTCTATGTTTTCCCAGACGTTTCTGCTTTCTTCGGAAGAACGATTAAAGGATCAAAAATTGAAAACGCATCAGATTTTGCCCTGTTATTATTAGCAGAAGCAAATGTTGCTACAGTTACTGGTGAAGCCTTTGGTTCTCCAGATTGTCTAAGAATTTCATATGCTGCTTCAGAAGAAAACATAAGAAAAGCAATTTCAAGAATTAAAGAAGTATTGAGTTAATCAATCTTTTCTATAACTTTACAAAAGCGTCTTGAATTTCAAGACGCTTTTTTTTGTTTGAATATTCTTTATGTAGATGTTTGTTATATTTGAAAAAAAACTTTTTTATGCAGCGCTTATTTACATCTTTTATTGTAGTAATTATATTCTTGTCAAGTTGCAAAACCCAAACTAAAAAAACTATGGATTCACACAAATACACCAACGATCTTATCAATGAAACAAGTCCGTACTTACTACAGCATGCGCACAACCCGGTTGACTGGAAACCTTGGAAACAAGAGTCTTTAGATCTAGCAAAAAAGGAAAACAAACTCATTATTATTTCTGTGGGTTATGCAGCCTGTCATTGGTGTCATGTTATGGAGCATGAGAGTTTTGAAAACGATTCTGTAGCCAAGGTAATGAACGCTGATTTTATCAGTATTAAAGTAGATCGTGAAGAAAGACCCGATGTTGATCAAGTGTATATGAATGCCGTCCAATTAATAACCGGTCGTGGAGGTTGGCCTTTAAACTGTATCGCTTTACCAGATGGCAGACCCATTTTTGGAGGAACCTATTTTCCGAAAGAACAATGGATCAATATATTAAATCAACTATCTAATTTATATAAAAACAATCCTGAAGAAGCGATTGAATATGCAGAAAAACTCACACAAGGAGTTCAAGAATCTGAGTTGATTGAATTGAATACAAATGAAGCCGTTTTTACTAAAGAGGAAATAGATATTGCGATAACTACTTGGAGGGAGAAATTTGATTACAAACTTGGAGGAGATCAAACGGCTCCTAAATTTCCGATGCCAACAAATTATCATTTTTTATTGCGTTACGGATTTCAAGCACAAGATGAAAAAATTAAGGAATACACCAATACAACACTTACCCAAATGGCTTATGGCGGCATGTATGACCAAGTTGGTGGTGGGTTTTCTCGTTATTCGGTTGATGTAAAATGGCATGCTCCTCATTTTGAAAAAATGCTTTATGATAACGGGCAACTTGTAAGTTTGTATGCCGATGCCTATTTAATCACCAAAAATGAATTGTATAAAGAAACGGTTATTGAAACCTTAAATTTCGTTGAACGTGAATTGATGAATGATGAGGGAGGATTCTATTCTTCACTAGATGCCGATAGCAACACACCCGAAGGCGAACTAGAAGAAGGGGCTTTTTATGTATGGACAAAACCAGATTTGGAAAAATTAATTGATGCTGATTTCGATATATTTCAAGATTATTATAATATAAATTCCTACGGAAAATGGGAGCATGACAACTATGTTTTAATCAGAAATAAGTCTGATAAAGAGATTGCAAATAAACATAATTTAACAATACTTCAAATAAAAAATAAAGTACAATCTTGGAAAAAAACACTCTTAAAAGAGCGTAGTAAAAAGGAACGTCCTCGTTTAGATGATAAAACATTAACCTCATGGAATGCCTTAATGTTAAAAGGATATACCGATGCATATCGTGTGTTTAACAACAAACATTACTTGGAAATTGCGCTGAAAAACGCAAACTTTTTAATAAATAATCAACTACGAAAAGATGGTGGTTTGAATCGTAATTACAAGAATGGGAAAAGTAATATTAATGGTTATTTGGAAGATTATGCAAACTTGATTGATGCTTTTATTAGTTTATACGAGGTAACTTTTGATGAAAAATGGCTACAGACTTCAAAACAATTAACCGATTATACTTTTGAACACTTTTATGATAAAACTAGTGGAATGTTTTTCTTTACTTCTGATGAAGACGAAACCTTAATCGCTCGTAAAATGGAAGTTTATGACAATGTTATTCCTGCTTCAAACTCTATCATGGCTCGTAATTTGGCAAAATTGAGTCATTATTATTCAGATGCTCACTATTTAAAAACGAGTAAGCAAATGCTAAATAACGTAAAAGAAAGTATGAACTCATATCCATCTGGACATTCCAATTGGCTGCAATTAATGAGTGATTTTTCAACTGATTATTATGAAATCACTATTTCTGGTAGTGATGCACTATCCAAATTAAAAAAAATAAATCAGTCTTATATACCGAATAAATTAATTGCGGGGTCTCTTAAAGAGAGTAAAATGCCATTAATGAAAGACCGATTTAATAATAACGAAACTTTTATCTATATTTGTGTAGATGGAGCGTGTAAACTTCCTGAAACCGAAGTTGAAAAAGCATTGAAGCAATTGAAAACACAGTATTAAGGATTAATCTAATCTCTTTTATTTCTAATGTCAGGTTGAGTTTATCGAAACCATTTATTGATCTGTAGAAAATTAAAATTAAAGATTTAGGTCATTACAATCCGAATTAGGAGGAGTAGTAATCTATTATTAAAACTAAATATTATGACAACACTATCAATAATACTTGTTATTCTCGTGGCATTCTTTCATTTCTATTTTATGATTTTAGAAATGTTTTTTTGGACAAAACCCAAAGGTTTAAAAACATTCGAACTCGAAAAAGAGTTTGCAGAGCAATCTAAAACCCTTGCTGCCAATCAAGGATTATATAATGGGTTTTTAGCAGCCGGACTTCTTTGGGGGTTAATTTCTACCTACTACCACGTACTTCCTTTCTTTCTTGTTTGTGTGATTATAGCAGGGGTTTATGGAGCGTATTCTACCAAAAAAATAAAACGGTTTTATATTCAATCAATACCCGCAATATTA
>JAGLDM010000331.1 GCA_023145595.1 Flavobacteriaceae bacterium
CTTCTATTATTAAAATAGTTCAATATTGGAACATAATGCATCTGTATAGATCGAGAAATGGTATTAAATGACTTGAATTGTGCCTTTTCAACTTTATTATACCATTGTGCTAGTTTTAACCGGGCAACATCTTTACGGGTATTGTTTTCAAAGGTATGACTTAATGCTTGCGCTAAATTATATGCCTTTTCAATGCTTGGATAGAATTTGAATAGAATTTCAGCCCTTTCTCTTTGTCTTTTTGTCCATTTGGTTTTGGGTTTGAATAATATATATCGCCTTACTTTTAAATATCCTGTTTTTACTAATTTTGAAATTATTAAAACTAAAATCTAGTATTCCTCTTAGTTTAAATTACTTATTCATAAGAATAATTCCACATATGTTAATCTACAGGAATACCTTCTACAAAATAGGAAGAATATACAGCTGCTGTACCACTAAAAAATTTATCTGATACAGTTGAAGTTCCTGAACGAGTAAGTTTAAATCCAGAATTTGTAATATTGGGGTACTTACTACTCTCAGTTATTGATCCCTCAATAGTAACAGATCCGTTATCATTAATTTCCTCATTTAAGACTTCGTGTAGTGATGAAAAGTCTGGTGTATCATATAGCCAAAATTTAACCCCCATAGAAGTCCCCCTAGTAGCCCAAGAAATAGTATAATCTACTCCCTGTGTTAATCGAGGCGCAAAACTTAACTCATTAAAATCTATTTTATCTGTAGTCAATGTTGTAATTGCTTTTTCTCCATTGGCAAGAATTACAACAAATTCATATTTTTTATTCGCTTCAATAGGTATTTCATCCGTTTTATATCTTCGTACCAAATCATTATTGTCGTAGATCATGCTAATTCCATTAACCGTAACTTCAGCACCTCTAAGTTTCATTCTATGATAGTTTTTATCATTAAAAACAACTTCAATAGTTTTTCTTGTAGAAGCATTAGTTTCTCTCTCAATATAAATATTATAAGTAGCTCTAATAAGTTTAAAATCGGATATTTCTATATCTTCGAGAACCGAGCTACTACAACCAATAAAAAGAAATGTTACTATCCCTAAAAAAAATACTATTGTTGACTTTCTCATTTTTATAAATAATTGTTTTATTAGCACTATCAATATCTTAATACAATATAACTGTGATTAGTTACAAATATAATAAAATGCCTTGATCCTTTGAAACTCAAGTATCAAAATATTAATAACTTCAAAAGTATAG
>JAGLDM010000332.1 GCA_023145595.1 Flavobacteriaceae bacterium
CGTATTCCAACAATTAGAAAAAGCGATTTCTAAAAAAGATAAAACGATTTGGATTCACTGTGCTTCTTTAGGCGAATTTGAGCAGGGCAGGCCAATTATTGAAGAACTCAAAATTCAATATCCCAATCATAAAATAGTACTGACATTCTTTTCTCCGTCTGGATATGAAGTTCAGAAGAATTATAAGTTTGCGGATGTTATATGTTATTTGCCAATAGATTCAAGACAGAATGCAATACAATTTATAAAAATAGTACAACCAGAGTTAGCCATTTTTGTGAAATATGAATTTTGGCCGAATATGCTAAGGGAACTGAAGAATAATAAAATAGAAACCATATTGGTTTCTGGAATTTTTAGAAAAGAGCAATCATTTTTCAAACCGTATGGGTCTTGGATGCGAAAATCATTGCAAACGTTTTCTTACTTTTTTGTTCAAGATGAAAATTCAAAGGAACTTTTGAATGGCGTTAATTTTCAAAATGTTTCCATAAGTGGTGATACAAGGTTTGATAGAGTGCATGCTATCAAAAAACAAGACAACCAACTGGATTTTATGACAAAATTCAAACAAGATAAGTTGTTATTTGTTGCTGGAAGTTCTTGGAAAGAAGATGAGAAACTTATTGTTGATTATATTAATAATTGTGAGTTAGAGCAAGTAAAGTTTGCAATTGCACCTCATAATATTAATCCAAAAGAAATTGAAAGTTTAAAAGCAGCAATCAATAAGAAAACGGTTTTGTATTCTGAAAAAGAGTTAGAAGATATTTCTAAAGCAGACGTTTTTATTATAGATACAATTGGTTTGCTAACAAAAATTTATAGCTACGCAAATGTTGCCTATGTGGGTGGAGCGTTCGCTACGGGCTTGCACAATGTTTTAGAGCCAGCAACCTTTGGATTGCCAATAATTATCGGTCCAAAATATGATAAGTTTAAAGAAGCGGTTGATCTTGTTGAAAATAAAGGGTGTGTTGTTGTTAATGATTATGTGGAATTTGAAAAGGTGCTAAACACCCTTTTTGTAGACCCATTATTTCGATTAGAAAAAGGAAAAGTATCTAGTAATTATATAACGAATAATACAGGTGCAACACCAATGGTTTTAAAATATATTTCCAGTAAAATAGGGAATTGATGGAAGCGAAATTGGTAGATAATTTTGGAAGGCAAATCACCTATTTACGATTGGCAGTTACTGATCGTTGTAACTTGCGTTGTCAATATTGTATGCCCGCAGAGGGAATTGAAATTGTTGACAGAAAAGCATTACTTACCTATAAAGAAATGTACCGAATCACAAGAGTTTTAAGTGAGTTGGGAGTAAATAAAGTGCGGTTGACAGGTGGCGAGCCATTTGTTAGAAAAGACTTTATGAACTTTTTAGAAATGCTTGATTTTAATGATTTGTTGGATGAAATAAATATTACAACCAACGGAGGTTTAATTTCTAAACATCTTGAGAGAATTGAAAAGTTAAAAGTTAAATCTATCAATTTAAGTTTAGATAGTTTGCATCGTGAACGGTTTAAAACGATTACAAGACGAGATGAATTTGACAAAGTTTACAAAGCCTTAGAGGAATTAGAGAAATCCAAACTAAATTTAAAGTTGAATGTTGTAGTTCAATCTGGAATCAATACTGATGAAATTGTAGATTTTGTTGCACTAACTAAATATAAAGATATTTCTGTTCGATTTATTGAGGAAATGCCGTTTAATGGGGTTGGTCAAAAACAAACAAGTGAAGTTTGGGATTACACCAAAATATTAAATGAAATCAACGAAGCATTTTCAGATATTGAAAAATTAGAAGATAAAAAGTCATCAACCTCTAGAAATTTTAAGATTCCGAATTCTAAAGGCTCTTTTGGAATAATTCCGGCATTTACCCGAACAATTTGTGGTGATTGCAACAGAATACGGATCACCTCAACAGGGATGTTTAAAAACTGCCTGTTTGATGATGGAGTTTTTAATATTAGAGACTTTATAAGAGAAGGAGCGAGCAATGGCGAATTAAAAGAATTGTTTTTGTCGATTGTTGCAAAAAAACCAAAGAATGGATTTGTAGCGGAAGCACAAAGAAAATCAGAGGTGAGTGAAAGTATGTCGAGTATTGGTGGGTAAAGCCCCCTAACCCCCGAAGGGGGAATTAGAGTAATCATAAAATGAATAGTATCATTCCTGCAAAGTTTCAAAACCTTGTAGGTGTAATTAATATATAGCATGAAAAATGTATGTTCGAGTTCGATAGAGCCTTCTTCAAAACAAAAACTTATTGATTCAGATGAAGCCTTAGAAACTATTCTTAAAGAGGCTCAAGATTTCGGAATTGAAGAAGTAACATTTGACCAGTCATTGGGACGAATATTAAAAGAAAATATTGTTGCAGATAGAGATTTCCCTCCGTTTGATAGAGTGAGTATGGACGGAATTGGAATCTGTTTTGAGTCATTTAATAAGGGGCAAAGAACATTTTCTATTGAAGGAGTGCAAGCAGCAGGAAGTCCACAATTAACTTTAAAAAATTCTAAGAATTGTATTGAAGTAATGACCGGAGCAACCCTTCCTAAGGGTGTAGATACGGTAATTCCGTATGAGCAAGTTATTATTGAAAACGGAAAAGCAATAATTAATCTGAATGAAATAATTCAGTTTAAAAATATTCACCCTCAAGGAAAAGACAAACAAAAAAATGATTTAATCATTAAAAAAAACAGCATTATTTCTGCTGCTGAAATCGGAGTACTGGCGACTGTTGGGAAATCAAAAGTAAAAGTAGCAAGACTTCCGAAGGTGATGATTATTTCTACGGGTGATGAGCTGGTAAAAGTCAATGAAACACCGGCAGTGTATCAAATTAGAAGAAGTAATGCGCATACCTTAGTTGCTTTGTTAGAAGGTTTAGGTATTCAATCTGATTCGGCGCATATTCCGGACAATAAAGAAACATTAAAAAACAAGATTTCTGATTATTTAGAAAATTATGATGTGTTATTATTTAGCGGAGCAGTAAGTAAAGGAAAGTTTGATTTTATCCCAGAAATTTTAGATGAATTAGGCGTTGAAAAACTATTTCATAAAGTAGCACAACGGCCAGGTAAACCTTTTTGGTTCGGACGCTTCGAGTCTTCTGATTTGAGTGAGCAGGATATTGATAGGGATGAAAAAAAGGCACATACAGTTGTATTCGCATTTCCAGGAAACCCAATTTCAACATTTGTAAGTTGTGTAAAATATTTTATGCCTTGGTTTCAAAAATCAATGGAATTAAATTTTGAGAATCGTAATTTTGCTGTGTTGGCGGAAGATATTAGCTTTAAGGCATCTCTAACTTACTTTATGCAGGTTAGATTAGAAAATAAAAACGGTATGTTGATGGCTTATCCATTTAAAGGAAATGGATCTGGAGATTTGGCAAGTTTGGTGGAGACCGATGCGTTTATTGAGTTTCCAGCAGATCAAACGGAGTTTAAAAAAGGATCAATTTTTCCTGTTTTGAAGTATAGAAAATAGTAGTTAAAACGAACTGTCATTCCTGCGTAGGCAGGAATCCAGATTAAAATTTAGGTTCTACCACGAATGTTGTGGAATGACTAAATTAGCAAAAAAAAATGTTTTCAGAACAGTTCTTTGATTTGTT
>JAGLDM010000333.1 GCA_023145595.1 Flavobacteriaceae bacterium
AGACATAATTCAAAATTTATTTTGTGTTTTATGCATAAAAACACAAAAAACACTAACATCTACTCGTTTTTTTTACACAAAAACCCTAAAATACTGATTAAAAACCTATTAACCCCTCTACAGAACCTCTTCAACAACAATCTTAGAGTCGATATAAACAAGTAATTTTTTTTCTATTTCATAGCCCATTTCATTATACGTTAAGGCATATTCATTAATTTGATTTCGATAATCCTCCTTCTGTACTCCTGTTTTATAGTCTATAATTACGGCTTTGCCCTCTGCTATCCAAACTCGATCTGGCACTTGTATTTTACCAGAACCCGACACAAGCGCTTTTTCATTCATCACTACACTCTTAGAATTTGGCTGATAATAGTTAAATAAATCCTTGTGATTTATAATTCCTTTCACAATTGCTGTTATTTCAACCACCTCGTCTATTCCTATATGCCCCTCAAGAAGCAATTTTTCTAAGACGCCATCCACATCGGGAGCCCACTTGATTTGTGATAATACAAAATGAATTAGGTTTCCATACTCAATAGCGTTTCCTTGTTCTGTATCCCATAATTTAGAAGCATTTGTTGCAATTGAAATGGTTCTGTTTAGCCATGAATTGGAAATAAATTGTTCCTGAAATATTGGAACTACTTTTTGATCATTACTCGACTCCGAAACATCAACAACTTTGGTTTTGTCTCCAAATTCAAAACACACCTCATTTTCTGTATTTGTGTTTTGAACTTCTTTTGAATTTAAAAAACTTAAAAACAAATCCGAATAATATCCTGCTTGATCCAAATCTTTATATTTGTCATTATTTTTACTTATAACATACAATTGCTCAACAGGTCTAGTTAAAGCAACATATAAAAGATTTAAATTATCTAATTGAATTTCTTCTCTTCGCTGATTGTAAATTGTTTCTCCATAACTGCTGATATAGCCTATCTTTTTTGAATAATCTAACAGTGATGATTCGAAACTCATACCTGCGTCGGTTTTCAAATTATCAAACCATATTTTTGGGTTTTGCTCTTTGTAAATTTCCAAATCGTATGGAAAAATTACGATGGGAAACTCCAATCCTTTTGACTTATGAATGGTCATTATCTGAACCGCATCTTGCCCCTCTGGAAGAACTACACTTAGGCTGTCTTTTTTCCGCTCCCAATATTCCAGAAAATCATTTAAGCCGTAGCCTCTTTTTTGTTCATATTCCAACACTACATCTAGAAAAGACTGTACGTATAAATTTGTTCTTTCTAAGAGGTTAAATCCGCGTAAAACATATTCTACCCCGTCATAAAAAGGCAATTTAACAAACTCTTTTTCATTAAAATTAAACCCAAATTCCACAAGAGGCTCAAATATTTCGGAAATTGGTTTATTAACATTTTCGTCTAATAAATGATGAATATTTGAAGTTTCATTCAATTGAGTTCCTAAAAAATACAATGCATTTGCAATTGCTTTTTTATCTGATGGATTATAAATTATGGTGAAAATATAAATCAGAAATTCTACGACCTCATCATTTTTAAGCAGAAGTGTTTCAGAAGAAATTATCGGAATATTGTGTTGTGTTAAATAGTCTGAAACAGAAATTCCTTGTTTTTTTGTCCGAACTAAAACACAAACATCTTTTCTGTCAAAATTATCGTCCAAATTCTCAATAATGGATCGTACTTTTTTGGGGTAAACCAAATCCTTTTCTGGGTCTTTTTTATCAATATTTAATAACGAAACTTGAACATACCCTTTTACTTCGCTAAAAGTTTTTTGATCGCTCCCTTCTTTATACATGTTTCTGTATTCATCTTTTCCCAAAAAATCAGAAACATAGGTGAAAAAATCATTATTAAATTTAACTATTTCAATAGTACTTCTATAATTCGTGTCAAGGTTTTTGATTTCACTTTTAACGGTGAATTCGTTTTTGTCATTCTCTTGAGACAATTCTATAAATTGCTCCGCTCTCCCACCTCGCCATCTATAAATTGCTTGTTTTGCATCTCCAACTAACATTAAACTTCCACGTTCTCCCATTTCTGACTCAGAACTCAAAGCATTTTCAATAAGTGGAATTAAGTTTTTCCACTGTAATTCTGAGGTATCTTGCATTTCATCAATAAAATAATATCGAAACTTTTCTCCGATACGCTCATAGATAAAGGGCGCTGGCTCATTCCTTATTTCATCAGAAATCAACTGATTAAATTCTGCATTTAAACGAATATTGTTTTGCTCTTTAATTTCATCTAGCGCTTTATTAATCTGATTTAATACGGCAAGCGGAATCAAACTTTTTAACACCAAATTATTTAACACATATTTGGAGTACAACTTTTCAGATTTATCATACAATCCCAAAAGAGAAGGTAAAATAGATTCAATCGTCTCTTTAATTTCTTCTGATTTTGACTTTGCATAAAAGGTTTGCTCTTCTATACGTTCTTTCAGTTTACTTTGATCAAAAAATTTGGCTTTACCAAGGCCGTTTGCCAAATTTAAAAAGTGTTTTGGAAGCATTGAACTATAAAAATCTTTATGCTCTAATCCGCTATTTTCAATAATTGACAACCCCTCTTTTCCTAATTTTATAAAATCTGTTTTTAATTGATTTATCTCTATGTTTAACTGCTGCTTTAACTTTATGTAGTCATCAACACTCTTATCTTTTAATTTATTGAGGTGTGCAAAATGGTTTTCATTTAATAAAACCCGTGAAAACTCTTTTAAATCTCTAGATATATCCCAAGATTTATCATCATCTGCTTTCTCTATTGAATAAGCAATGAGCACTTCAGTTAAGGCTTTGTCTTGACCAATTTTTGAAATGAGCACATCAACAGCTTCATCTAATAACATTCCCGCATCCATTTCTACGTCAAAATTGAGCGACAGCCCTAAATCAAAAGCAAAACTCCGAATAATTCTATAGGTAAAACTATCAATTGTAGTAATATTAAACGCTCCGTAATTTTGGAGAATTACCGCCAACACCTTTTTAGACCTATGCATCAAATCTTCTTCAGAAAGTTTCAATTCTGCACTTAACATTTCCAACATTGGGTTTTGCTTCTCTTCTGAAAAATCTTGAAGACTTTTTAAAACACGCTCTTTCATTTCAGAAGCGGCTTTATTCGTAAAGGTAATTGCTAAAATATTCTGAAATCGAAAAACATCTGTCGTCCGTAAAATGATTTTGAGATATTCTTTAACAAGCGTAAATGTTTTACCACTTCCTGCAGATGCGTTATATACTTGAAATTGAGATTGACTTTGTGCTGTTTCTATTTTATCCAAACTACTGCTTTTTACCAAAAAGCCCGAACAAATTGTTCGGGCTTAATTATTTTATCCTTAATTTACTTTTTTAATGGCCTCAGAAAACGTTTTCAAATCACTTCCATTCATAATTTTGACAGATTCAGTTTCCTTTATATTTATTTTTTTACCACCCGATCAAATACCTGTTCTTCATCAGAAATTAATCTTTTACACGTTTCCAACGTAGCGTTCCAATCATCCACTTTGGAAGTGATTTTTTCGGATCTCTTTTCTCTAAATTAATGTTCCATCCAATTTTTTTGATAATTGGCACCTTATGCGTTTCTACAAATTCAATCGGAATTCCATCTGGATCAGAAACGTACGCAAACCGACCTGCAGCTGCTCCCATATCAAAAGATTCAGCACTATCTACCGTAAAAGGAAAGCCTTTTTCTTTTGCTTCTTCTTTTAATAAATCCATACCAATCGTATCAAAACAAAGATGAATGAACCCTAAATCTCCCCAAATTCTGTCTTTATAAATATCTTTTCCTTTTTCATCTATTAATTGTACCAGTTCAATTTCTGAAGGTCCCAATAAAGGTGCAAAACCACCACTTCTTTTAGCAGCATGTTTTAATAAAACTCTTCTTACTTTCCGCTCACCTCCTGGCAAACCCTTAAAGTCTTCAAAAACGCCCGTTTCATCATAAACAACAGTGTCATACCCCAATATATCTTGATATAATTTCAACGATTCATCTAAATTACTCACCCCTATAATGGCACCAAATATTCCGCCAGTAACCGAATTTGTTTCTTCAAAAATATAATCGTCTTCTACAATTTGAAAAATATTATCAAAAGGATCTTTTATAAAAAAATGTGGTGAGGAACTCGGCGAATTTACTACCGCTCCTAACAGATTTAAGTTTTTGGCATTCATAACATCAAACGCCTTCTTCGGACTTTTGCTTTTTACCTTGGCAATAAAAATACCGATGTCTCCCAATTGAACTTCAAAAACAGGCTTTGCTGGTTTTTTACCCGTATGTTGCCATACTTCAAAACCTCCACCCGATTGCATATTATATGCTAACACCGCATGACGCGCCCTCTTTTTGCCTTCTGTATAAGGAAGCATTAATTCGGCTATAGCCTCTTCTTCAAAAACACCAATATCAATTCCGAAATTTTGACGATACCATTTCCATGCAACATGTACGTCTGCTACTCCAACTCCGATTTGTTGAATTCCTGTAATATTTTTTTTATCCATGAGTTCAATTAATAGGTTCACTTCTTTATTTCGTTCTGTAAACAGCCAAATAACCGCTGTTATTAAGAAGCTCTAAAATTAAACATTTTATTTTTATGAGTGTTTTAATCTAAACAGAATTCGAGTATCTTTGCCAAAAAAAATATTCTTGAGCAAGCAACGTATTGTTTCTGCACTCGATCAATCTTCAAAAGTTAATGAGATTGTTCAACATTTAAAAAAAGACAACACCCATTTTCAAATAACGAATTTGGTCGGATCTTCATTGTCTTTTGTTATTTCATCTTCATTTAAATTGGTTGAAAAACCCTACCTATTAATTTTTACCGATAAAGAAGAAGCGGCCTATTATTTAAATGATTTAGAACAATTAGTAGGCGAAAAGAATGTTCTCTTTTATCCTGGTTCTTATAGAAGACCTTATCAAATTGAAGAGACCGACAATGCCAATGTATTATTACGTGCAGAAGTTTTAAATCGGATAAATTCAAGAAAGAAACCTGCGATTATTGTTACCTATCCCGATGCACTATTCGAAAAAGTAATTACAAAAAAAGAACTTGAAAAAAGCACTTTAAAACTAAGTGTAGG
>JAGLDM010000334.1 GCA_023145595.1 Flavobacteriaceae bacterium
TAGTCAGTTTAAGAAATTTTTTATTCACTCTTTGTTTTTTTAATAATTGTTTAGAACTAGGTTGGTTTTGCGTATAAAAAAACCACACTAAGATTAAATCTAAGTGTGGTTTTGAAATTTTATTAGAGATTTAGTTACTCTCTCACTTATTTCTCAAGTGTTATTATTGCTTCAATATCTAAATCAACGGATCTACCGGAAATTTCTCGCGTTTGTTTTAGTGGCGCCATTAGTTTGAATTTGGTCTCTGTTAATTCTATAATATCTGCAACTACCGTTTCTCCTTCAATTGTTAAAGTGAAGGTGTTGGCTTCTGGTTGATGACTCCAAGGACCTAAAAAGTTGAGCTCAAAATCTTCAACTTTTTCGTTTAAGTTTTGTCCTAAAGCTTTAATTTCAATGTCAATATCTAAACTAATTGTTCCTTCAGAAGCTATTATATCTGGATCTTCAGTTATTTTAAAAGAAATTTTATCCATATCATAGCCAAACCCTTCAGCGTCAGCAGTTATTGGAAGAATTCCACCCTCTTTCCATTTCCCTGTGCCTGTAAAGGTGAAAGAAGTAACATCCCATTCGCCAACAAGTAGCGATTCTGTTCCAGAATCATTAGCATCTCCAGAATCATTATCATCAGAATCACAACTTAATACGAAAGCACTCAACACGAATAGTGTTATAATTTTTTTTATCATTTTATTAGTTTTTATAGGTTAATGACAAACATACACAATTTAAATAAAACAATCGCTATATTGTTAGGGAATAACCTCTTATAGCAAGGCTATCTCTTAAACGTTACTGTCATATTAAGATCTAAGTTGAAATCATTTCCGCTAATCTTTGTAATTCGTTTTACTGGAAATTCTAAAATTAATGTAGTCTTTGTTAGTCTTGAAATCTTTGCAACGACTTTTTTACCATCAACAGTTAAAGTTAGCGTGTTACCTGATTTGTTCCAAGGGCCTGAAAAATCTAGTTTAAGATTTTCTTCATTTTCGGTTTGTTCTACCCCGAAAATAAAATACGTAACTTTCATATTATATTTACCTTCAGAAGTTGCTATATCAGAACCTGTGGTTAGGGTGTAAGAAAAGTCATAGTCATAGCCATCCCCAGAAACCTCTGTGCTTATAGGGAGTAGAAATCCTGAAACTTCAACTTCTCCTTCTGCAGTACCTGTAAATTGGATATCAGCACCTTTCCATTCTCCAAAAATTGATACTCCTGGAGGAGTGTTAATAGAGTTAGAAGCTTCAGAGCTTAATATGAATGTGCTTAATGCGAGTACTAATATTATTTTTTTCATCATTTAGTTAGTTTTTTTGTTAAAAAATTAGGTGCAAAGATACTGAATTTTAATGGTGTTGAAAGCTTCAACACGTATTATGTTTCTAATAATCAAACACTGTGCCAACTTTGTTTAAAAACCAGTTCTAACGTATCGCATTTGATTTCATCTGTTCGGTTTTTCGAGGTAAATTGAATTTAGTTAGATTTCCCTATATCTAAACCGATTTTAAAGAAAACCCGTAGTTTGCTCACATGATTTACATAGGATAAATCGAGTTCAACGGGTCCTAAAAGTGAATTATAAGCAGCAGTTGCTCCAACAGAAGTCAAGATGCTAGACTCCATTCCTTCTTGCCAATTCCCTTGTGGGTTAAATGCTGTTTTTATATAAGAGTTAAAGTCGCTAAATCCAACCGAGGCTATACTGAAATGTGGTGTTAAATACATTTTATTTAATGGCATATATTGAAGTTCAAAATCTAGTTGTGTATATTGAGACACTCCCAATTCCGCCTCGTTTAGCCCTTTAAATGCATAGGTGTGTTTTTGAGGCCTTTCAATATTTCCGCCAAGAATAAACAAGGAAGTAAACCCTGTTTCTAAAAACGGAAGCTCATTACCCTTTAATTTGTCAACAAAAATAAATCCAGTATCGAATCTAAAAACCCCAGTTATCTTTTTGTTAAACGAACTTCTTTTTTCAAAATTGAATTCAAGTTTGTTAAAGTTGTTTGTTTTTCCTTTTTCATTAAAGTCATGATATTCATAGAAAGATAGGTCTATTTTGTGTGATAAAGACCGGCTAAATACAGAATGAATATAAGTGCCAGAAGTTGCGAAAAAGGGGTGATTCATAGTGTTTAAATCAAACAAAACCTTCAACTTAATTAAATTTGATTTATAATGAACAAGATCGTATATATTATTATTAATTGAGGGGTCAATTTTAGGTTTTAAATAAGAATAGTCATAATTAAAGCCAAAACCGACATAACTACGAAGTGAGTTTAAGTTTTTATTAAATTGAGCGTCATAATTAAAATACTGGTGCGTTAGATTGTCTCCTGTTTTGCCATTAATATACTGTTGTCTATTAAGGTTCTCTCCAAAAAATTCTGAACTGTACCACCAGTCTCTTCGTTTTCCGAAATTTTTTTGATATTGAATTCTAAATTTTGGCTGCTCTGCTAAGTCAAGTGTTGTGATAAAACGGGATGCCTTTC
>JAGLDM010000335.1 GCA_023145595.1 Flavobacteriaceae bacterium
TTTTTGGTGTTTTTATGGGTCGCTCTTGGTGCTGCCATGTTTAAACCTGTAGCTTCTGCAATCATCACAAAAAACACAGATGAATCCAATTCGACTTTAGGATTCGGAATTTTTTATATGATGGTAAATATTGGCGGATTTGTAGGTCCTGCTTTTTCATCAACATTACGAACTCAATATGGATGGAAAATAATTTTCTTACAGGCAGCCATTGTAATTGCGATCAATTTAGTTATTCTACTCGTTTTTTATAAAGAGGAGGACAGGGTAAAAAGTAACGAATCATTTTCAGATGCAATTTCTAGTTCATTCAAAAATATTTGGGAAGCTGTTAAAGACAGTCGCCTTTCTGTTTTGTTAGTTATTATGGTCGGGTTTTGGACGATGTTTAATCAACTGTTTTATACACTCCCAACTTTTATAGAAGATTGGGTAAACACCAAAGCATTACACGATTCTATTGCTCAAGTTTCTCCTTGGCTAGCCAGTTTTATGAGTGGTGGAGGTGATTCTATAAATCCAGAAATGTTGATTAATTTAGATGCGGGCGCTATTATCCTCTTTCAATTAATAGTCTCCTACTTTGTCTTAAAAATGCGTCATGTTAGTGCCATGATAACCGGATTTATTATAGCTGCTATTGGTATCGGAATTACTTTTTATACCGGCAACGGGCTGTACACTATTTTGGGTATTATGATTTTTGCTATTGGCGAAATGATGACCAACCCAACATTTTCATCTTTTATTGCTTTAATATC
The DNA here is from genome assembly GCA_023145595.1 of Flavobacteriaceae bacterium. Lineage (GTDB taxonomy): Bacteria > Bacteroidota > Bacteroidia > Flavobacteriales > Flavobacteriaceae > Urechidicola. The sequence goes on from JAGLDM010000335.1 coordinate 762, forward strand.
TCCTAAAGGGAAAGAAGCGCTATATATGGGAACCTATTTTTTACCTATCTTTTTAGGAAATTTTCTAACCACATTTATCTCTGGAAATTTATACCAAGCATGGTCAGATAAATTGAGTTTATTACAATCTGAAATGGGTAAAAGAGCGATAGATATGCCAGAGATAAATAGCGAATTCACCAAAAATGATTACTTTGCTTTGGCATCGGAAAAATTAGAAATGACGCAAACTCAAATGACGCAACTCATCTGGGACACTTACAACCCAAATAGGATTTGGTATGTAATTGTCGCTATCGGATTGGTTACTATTACGGCTCTATTTATTTATGATCGTATGGTGATTCGCCCGAAGGAAATAACACAAAAAGCTTAAAAACAACACCAAAACAACCATTCAATATAAAATTGGAAGGTGTTTTTTACTAAAATTAATACACATAAATGAATACAACAAAATTTAGGTTTGAAGGTACAGAGATGAATCAACAACTTTTAATGGGGCACCCTAGCGGATTGTTTATTTTGTTTTTTACCGAGATGTGGGAACGCTTTTCCTATTATGGAATGCGAGCACTTTTAGTGTTGTTTTTAACTTCTGCTATTATAGACGGCGGATGGGCTTGGAGTCGTGAAGAAGCTTTAGGGCTTTATGGTACCTATACCATGCTGGTGTATTTTACTCCTATTATTGGAGGAATTCTAGCAGATAGGCTTTTAGGGTATCGAAATGCAGTTGCAATCGGAGCTTTATTAATGACGCTTGGTCATGCTTCAATGGCTTTTGATACACCTTGGAGTTTATATATAGGTATCGGTTTGTTAATTGCAGGGAATGGTTTTTTTAAACCAAATATTACTTCGATTATTAACGGTGTTTATAAAAATGCTCAAGAAAAGAAAGACGGTGCTTTCACTATATTTTATATGGGCGTAAACGCAGGAGCATTTTTAGGAATTATGCTTTGTGGTTACATTGGCGAAACTTATGGTTGGCATTTTGGTTTTGGTCTTGCTGGAATATTTATGTTTTTAGGAATGTTACAATTCTGGTTTGCACAAGGAATTTTTGGGGATGTTGGTAAAAAACCTACTAAAGTAGATGATTTACCTGATGCAACCGAAAATGAAAATATAAAAAGTTATGATGATGTTCCTGCTAATGTACAGAGAGATCGATATATTGTAGTTGGTATATTAGCTTTTTTTACGGTTTTCTTTTGGGCTGCTTTTGAACAAGCAGGTGGTTCTATGACTATTTTTGCAAAAGATTATACCAACCGTGTTTTAGAAGGTAATGCCGCTCATATTTTTAAAATATCAAACACATTACTAACAGTTATACCCTTAGCAATTATTACTTATGTATTGCTTAGTTTATTTAAAATTACCTTTAAAAAATATGCATTATCAAATACTTTTTTAGGTCTTAGTTTTGCTATTATTTGGGTTATCGTAATTTTAATGTTAAAAAACCAGTTTAGTCAAACTTCTACTGAAATTCCAGCATCTTGGTTCGGAATATTAAATTCATTTTTTATTATTGCCTTTGCCCCTCTTTTTTCTAAAATTTGGGAAAGCAAATACAATCCTCCAGCAACAGTTAAATTTGGTGTTGGATTGGTGTTATTAGGTTTCGGTTTTGGGGTTTTAGCTTATGGATCTGCCAGTATACCTCCAGGAGCACAAACGGCTTCTGTAAGTGTAATATGGCTAATATTAGCTTACCTATTACATACTTTAGGAGAACTTAGTTTATCTCCCGTTGGATTGTCATACGTTTCTAAATTAGTTCCTGCTACTAAAATAGCAATGATGTTTGGTCTTTGGTATATAGCTGTTGGTATGGGTAATAAATTAGCAGGTTCTATGGGAGGAATGATTGATAAAATTACTGCGGAATACTCTATGAGCACCTTCTTTTTAATCTTTACAATTGTGCCTGTAATTGCAGGACTTCTGATTATGACACTAACACCTTTAGTTAAAAAATTAATGCATGGGGTTAAATAGTTGATGGTTTCAACAAATTCTAAACCCCATCAACAAACAACTGACAACAAACCTCAGACAACCAATTACTCCCTTAAAACATAGGCTCCTTTTTGCGATGTATCGTAAAAAGGAGTTTTTTGTTGCGCACAAATTTTCTTCCAATATTTTGCATAACTCTTATAATTAGAACCATCTGCTATGATAAGTTTTGGCTGTAATGAATCTATCAAACGGGTTAAATTTATCTTAGGTGATTGCTGTAATAAAACAATGTCAGGAGAAAAATTATATATTTGATAAACACCCAAACTATCAATTACCAAAACAGTTTTGTTATTAAAATTTTGAAGCATCGGAATGGTATTTGAAATTTTTAAATCAATTGACCCTGCGCCTAATTTATACTGAGTTAAAATTTTATTCTCACTAAATTTCAAACGATCTAAGCCGTGAAAAACCTCTAGCAAATTTCCATTCCTCTGTCCGATTATCGAATTTCTGTTTTTTTGAAAAACGACAAACTCATTTATAGTTGAAACTTGTCGTTTTTCGAAAATAAAAACCCCTTGAAGGAATAATATGGAGATGAGAAACCAACTCAAGCGAATTATAGTTCTCTTTTCAACCAATCGAATTCCGAATAAAATAAATCCATAGGATACTAAAAGCATTAAAAAAGAAAAAGAAATGTTTTGAAACAGAAACTCTTCTTGCAAGCCAATCCATTTTATAAATAAATTCATCAACCCAATAAAACCATTGTATATCGAACTCAAAAATGACGGAAGCAAACCCATTAACGACAACGCAATGACAACGATCCCGCCCATTAATAAAATTCCGAGTAATGGGATAATGATTAAATTCGATAAAAAGAACAGCCCAGGAAACTGATGAAAATAATAAATGCTCAATGGTAAAATCCCGATTTGAGCAGCAATTGAAACTGTAAAAAGTTGCCAGAAATAATCAGGAATTTTATACGCTGGTTTCCATAAATTATAAAACAATGGCTGCATCCATACTATGGAGAATACGGCCAAATAACTCAGTTGAAATCCGACATCAAACAAAAAATAGGGCTGAATCAACAACAAAACGAACATAGAAATGACCAAGGTGTTATACACATTGGTTGGGCGATTTACTTGCATCCCAATCGCAACTGCGGTAAACATAGTCACCGCTCTTACTACCGATGGCGACAATCCAGCAATGAATGCAAACATCCAAAGAAAGAGCACAACTATAATTAATTTTATTGCTTTTCCATGTTTGAATCGCTCTAATGGTTTGAACAAAAAGTTTAAAATAAGTAAGATAATTCCGACATGCAACCCAGAAACTGCCAAAATATGAATGGCGCCTGCATTGGCATAACTCTGTAATAATTCTTTCGAAATTTCTGTTCGCTGACCCAACAACAACGCGTTTATTACTGCTAATTCATTGTCTTTAAATCCGTTTTCAATAAGTGATTCATTCACTTTATTTCTGAATTTAGAAGCCCAACCCTTTAAAGACGTTTCCCCTTCTTCCAATTTTAATACGGTTGATGAAGTTTCAAAAATTTGATGGTGAATCTGTTTATTTTGAAGATACTTTCTGTAATCAAAATAATAGGGATTACCTGGACCTTTTATGGCTTTAAAATCTGTCTTTAAAAAAACTCGATCATCAACTGTCAATACATTTAATCTGTCTTTTTGAATATTCAGCAACACTTTCCCAATTACATTTTCTCCATCAATCTTTTTAACGCTGGCGATATATTTATTGTGATAGGCACTTGGCTTTAAAACTTTATCGACTGATAAAATTGCGGTGTTGTTTTTAGAAATAAAATGAGTGTAATGTTCCTTGCTAATTCGTTCATTTTTAATCGAGATTGTTGAAATCCCAAGAAAAACACACAACAAGTAGGCAATAAAATTAAAATGAAGTTTCTTTTGATATGATTTATTCGAAAGATAAAAGGAAAATCCAAGCACCAAGAATAATACTCCGAGAACCCCAAAAAGTAAATCATTAGCGAAAAAAACATAATGACCGAGTAGAATTCCGAGAACAAGAAAAAAAGTAAGTTGTACAGGTACAAACTGTAAAATCTTTATCATAGCATGATAAAGGTAGTGAATATTACGGAAACACAACCTCTTGCCTTTTTTAAAAAATATAGAATTTAGACTTGTTCAATTATAGGTTCTTCCCGATAATTCTATGGATTCTTAAAATATCAAAAGGAACAAAAAATTATTACAACTGCAAATCAACAAATTCAAATTTAGACCCACTAAACAAGCCTTTATCCGATAATTTTAAATCAGGAATTACCAACAACGCCATAAATGAAAGTGTCATAAATGGAGCTTTTAATTCTGACCCTAATGATTTTGTCATGGCATCAATCTCTTGATACGCTTTTCCAGTTTTCCAAGCATCCTGATTACTCATAATTCCGGCAACAGATAGTGATAAGTTTTTTTGTTCATTTCCGTTTACTGCACAAACTCCGCCTTTATTTTTGATGATGAGATTAACAGCGTTACAAATTTCTTCATCCGATGTTCCAACCACCACTATATTATGACAATCATGAGCAACAGAACTTGCAATGGCCCCTTTCTTCAATCCGAAATTTTTGATAAAAGCAACGGCTGGCTTTTCATCGCTATATCGATTGACTACCGCCATTTTTAAGATATCGTTTTCTACATCTGAAACTAAATTGTTTTCCTCTAAAATAGTAGAAGCATGAACTTCATTCGTAATTAATTGCCCTTCTAAAGCTTCAATAACTCTAATTTTATTTCCTGTTGCTTTTACTTTAAAGTCATCCTCAGATTTGGGTGAAACATTAAAATTATTTGGTGTTTCAAAAGGGACTGACTTCACAAATGATTTTCCGTTTTCAGACACTAGTTCTCCATCAATAAAGGTCTTCAAAACTTTAAAGTTAGATAAATCCTCAACTATAATGAAATCCGCAGCATCTCCAATATTTAGCAACCCAACATCCATATTGTAATGATTTACCGGGTTGATACACGCCGCTTGCAGCACTTTAAACACGTCCATTCCTTTGGCTGTTGCTCTAGCACACAGTTGATTTATATGACCAAGGATTAAATCGTCTGGATGTTTATCATCTGAACAAAACATCATATTTTCGTAATGTTCTGGAAGTAAATCAATCAACGCTTCAAAGTTTTTAGCCGCAGAACCTTCTCTTATCAAGATTTTCATTCCGAGTGCTAATTTTTCTTCAGCCTCCTCAAAAGTGAAACATTCATGATCTGTAGATATCCCTGCAGCAATATATTTTTTAGCATCATCTCCTCTTAATCCCGGAGCGTGACCATCCACAGGTTTTTCAAAATACTTTGCCCATTTAATTTTTTTCAACACCTCTTCATCATCAAATAAAACCCCAGGATAATTCATCATTTCTGATAAATAATAGATGTCTTTAGATGCTAATAATTCTTTAATTCCTTCTGAATCTATCACAGCGCCTGCTGTTTCAAAATTGGTTGCAGGAACACAGGATGGTGCTCCAAAATGAAATTTTAGAGGAACTTTCTTTCCGTTTTCAATCATATAATAAACTCCGTCCTTTCCTAATACGTTTGCAATTTCATGTGGGTCAGAAATAGTGGCAACCGTACCATGTAAAACTGCTATTCGAGCAAATTCTGAAGGCACTAACATAGAACTTTCTATATGAATATGTGCATCTATAAATCCGGGTAAAATATAGTTTTGAACGGAATGATTTTTTTCTATAATCGAAGAAATTATTCCATTTTCTACTGTGATTTCCGCAGCAAAAATTCGTCGGTTCGGAATATCAACCAATTGTCCTAAAATCTTTTTCATTTATTTAATGTCTAAAAAATATTTGTAAACAATGTTACAAAAAAACGAATAAAAATATAGTAAATTTGAAACATAATAAACAAATAATTATGGCAAAAATAGAATTGACTTGGAAAGGTAATATGCTGTTTGACGCAACTCATGAAGATGGTAAATTTACAATCGACGCTCCTATGGATGGCTCTGAAAGTAGAGGAATGCGCCCAAAAGCATTGATGCTATCTTCATTAGCAGGTTGCAGCGGATTGGATATTGTGTCTTTATTGAAAAAAATGCGTGCAGAGGTTGATGATTTTAAAATTACTACAACTGCTGAATTAACAGAAGAACATCCTAAAATCTTTAAAGATGTAGTGGTTACTTATCAATTTTTTGGAAAAGACTTTAAAAAAGATAAAATTCAGAAATCGGTGGACTTGTCTGTTAATCGTTATTGCGGAGTCATGGAAATGTTTCGTAAATTTACAGATGTGACTATAAAAGTGGAGTATATAGAACAGTAGTTTTTCAGTTTTGTCATTCCTGCGAAGGCAGGAATCTCATTAATATTGACTTGAAATACTTAAATAAAGATTCCTGCCTTTGCAGGAATGACAGTAAAAAATTGCTATAAAAAATGCGTTGGAGTTTTAAAAAAGAGCCCGATAAAAAAAAGGTGCGTGAACTTTCTAAAGTTCTCGGCGTAGATACTTTAATTTCAAAATTATTGGTTCAAAGAGGAATTGAAACCTTTGACCAAGCCAAACATTTTTTTCGACCTGATTTAAAGGAATTACACGATCCATATTTGATGAAAGACATGGATTTGGCAGTTGCTCGTATCGAGAAAGCCATTGCCAATGGTGAGAATATTTTAGTTTACGGCGATTATGATGTAGATGGAACCACGGCTGTTTCGTTGATGTCTTCCTATTTATTAAAATTGCATCCAAATATTTCTACCTATATTCCCGATCGGTATGCAGAAGGTTATGGAGTTTCTTTCCTCGGAATTGATTTTGCTCACGATAATAATTTCTCTTTAATCATTGCTTTAGACTGCGGAATAAAAGCCATTGACAAAGTTGAATATGCAACCAATAAAGGCATCGATTTTATTATTTGTGATCATCA
>JAGLDM010000336.1 GCA_023145595.1 Flavobacteriaceae bacterium
AGATTTATTATTAAATCCGTTGCAGAAAAAAATAGCCGCTTTTGAAGAAAAGGTTGAAAAATCACAAAGAGAAAGTTTTGGAATGCACTCTGCCTTAAAAGAACAACTAGAGGGCTTAAAAGATTTGAACCAGCAAATGAGTAAGGAAGCAATTAATCTTACCAAAGCATTGAAAGGCGACAGCAAAGCTCAGGGAGATTGGGGAGAAGTACAATTAGAAATCATCTTAGAAAAAGTTGGACTTAAAAACGGTGTGCACTTTACAACTCAAGGTGGCTATAGAGATGAACAGGAGAACTTAAAAAAACCCGATTTCATCATCAACCTACCAGACAATAAACATTTAATTGTTGATTCCAAAGTTTCATTAACAGCCTATGAAGGTTACTACAGCGCCGAAGATGAAACCACAAAAGAAACAATGCTAAAAAAACACATGCTTAGCATTAGAAAGCATATTAAAGAATTGGGCGATAAAAGATATCAAGATTTATACGGAATCAAAGCGCCCGATTATGTACTGATGTTTGTTCCTGTGGAAGCGGCTTTGCTTTTAGCACTTAACGAAAATGATCAATTGTATTTAGAGGCTTTTGATAAAAATGTGGTGTTGGTTACCACCTCTACCCTTTTGGCAACTTTAAGCACCGTTTCGTCTATTTGGAAACAAGAAGATCAAAAGAAAAATGTGATGGAAATTGCGCGACAAGCCGGAGCATTGTATGATAAATTTGCTGGATTCTTAGAAGATTTAAAAGGAGTTGGTAAAAAATTAGACGATGCAAAAAAAGATTATTCTTCTGCTATGAACAAATTGGTTGACGGACGAGGAAACCTAATTAATAGCGTTGAAAAAATTAAAAAATTGGGAGTGAAAACGAAAAAATCATTGCCAGAAGCATTTTTGAGTCGGGCGGAAAATGAGTAATGCAGTTGCAGTCTCAGTTTGCAGTTTTTAATAGTTGACTTTCTCCTCAAAAAAAACTAAATTCACTTATCAGACGGTAAAGTCAATTGAAACTGATTTTATCTTATTCGTTGTGCGTAAGTTAAACTCAACCTTATGGAAAAGCAGAAGCTAAATATGAATGTTGACGAGAGTAACTTAGAACACACCTTTAAGAATATTCTATTACTTGAAAAACTATTTATTTCAGAAATTAAAAAGATTTACGAAATTGAAAGTGGAATAACTGAAATAAACCACTACATAATGTCAATAACAAATAGAGCGATTTCTTTAAATAGAGGTTTTGTTACTCTTGCGGAATCTAATAATTATCAAACAGCAATTTCATTGATGAGATTGCAAATAGATAATTGTTTAAGATTATATGCTTTGAGTTTATACGCTAATTCGAGTGAATTTTATGAAAAAGTACGTGAAGCCATGAAATCAAGTGAGGATTTCCCCTATGAAAGGCAATGTTAATGTTGATGAATATGTAGTTGGTGGATATGAAGAAGGAAAACCAGGCAGAAGTTATGATAGTATCAAAAAAAAGGCTGTATGCGCTGTGGAACTTACAGATGGAGGAAAAGTAAAACGTTTTTATACTTTTAAAATCCCAGATTACTCTGCTAAGTCATTAAGGAAAATATTTGAAAAGCATATAGATATAGACGCAAAAATCACCACTGATAAGTGGAAGGGGTATAATCCTATTGCAAAAGAGTATGATATAACACAGATATTAAGTGATAAAGGTTCTAATTTTAAAGCATTACACGTTATGATTCATCAAGTCAAATCTTGGATTAGAACAACATATTCTTGGGTAAGTGAGAATAATATAAATCGATATTTTGATGAGTTTTGCTATCGAATTAACCGTTCTCAAAGTAAAGACACTATATTCAATAACTTAATCAAGAGGATGGTGAAATCAGACAATATTTATCACAAAGAAATAATAGGTATCTAAATGCTTACCTCAAAATTTGTTTTCTTCTTTGTTGCTTACTCATACTGGGCACGGAAAACATTTCCGCGCTAACATATCCGAGCCATCGGGATAATTATTTTTATTCAGACAGAGTTGAGTTTACAGCCCCCTTTTTGATTTTAATTACAGACCCTATTATTCACATACTTCTAGAACACGAATATCTACATCAGAAGGTGTAAGTATTATAGTATAGGCCTCTGAATATATCCCATTTTCCTCTACATGAACCGATATCGTATTGTCGATTTCTGTAAAAGTGATTGTCTCCATGCCTCCATCCCGATGTACTCTTATAAGTAATTTGTTTTCTGTATTTTCAAAAACATCTATAGTCATCGCATCCTCAAAAGTGTCATACTCATAGCAGTCCCCCTTTTCGTTAACCCAGGATTCTAATATTATTGAAAGGTCGCTATTAAATCTAACAATAATTCCTGCCTCCGTGTTTTTCCACACTGTTCCTGCATACGTCTCTAAAAGCGTCTTTGTGTCATCATCGTCGTCACAACTATTGAATGAAATTGCCATCACTAAAAGAAGAGATAAATAAATAAGTGGTTGTTTTAAAATTGTTTTTTTCATAATTATGTGCTGTGTTTATTATTCATTATGTACAAATGAGTGGTAAATATACAAACATATACAATATAATGCAAGTCTAAGGCATACGGGTACAGGGCAAACTCACACTTTTATTTTTAACACCTTTAATAAGATACTGATTATCCCAATCCGAGACATATATAAGTCCCAACTTTTGTTTACAAGTATCTTATTTTTTATAACTTGGCTACAAAAAATTGCATGCCAACAAAATACAAAGTTACAGAATTAGATAAGGCATACTTTTAGGAACTATGCAGAGTTAGATAGTGAAATGGAAATAGAATGTTTGGTGTTAATATAGAGGTCACGGATTGTAAATCC
>JAGLDM010000337.1 GCA_023145595.1 Flavobacteriaceae bacterium
TGTCATTTTTTAAGAGTACAATTCCTTCTCCAAGTGCTTCTCTAGCTACTTTTGCGTGGGCTATTAAATCTGGTTTAAAGGAAGCTATGTGTCCTTTTTCTCTAGGTGAATTTAGTTTGAATTGCAGGTTGTAGAACAAATTTTTGTCTAGTACGCTTTCGTCTAATGTTTTATTTTTTACTGCATTCTTAACTTCATTAAGTTCACGTTCGCTACCACTTAATATCATGCTAATTCCCGCCCTTATTTGAGCAACAGCATCTCCATGTCGCATGTCAAAATCGGTCATAAATAAACCATCAAATCCCCATTCTTCTCTAACGACATCTTGTAATAATTCTGGAACTTCAGGAGGGTAGAAGCCGTTCAATTTATTATATGAAGTCATAATTGTGCCTGGATTACTTTCTTTTATTGCAATTTCAAAACCACGTAAATAGATTTCTCGTAAGGCTCTTTGACTCATCACCGCATTGTATTTTCTACGGTTTGATTCTTGGTTGTTAGCCAAAAAATGTTTTATGTTCGCATCAACTCCGTTAGACTGAATTCCGTTGACTATAGAAGTTGCTAATTTTCCTGATAACAGAGGGTCTTCAGAATAATATTCAAAATTTCGTCCACAGTTAGGGTCGCGATGAATATTCAATCCTGGTGCTAAAATAACATCATAACCATACTCCAAAACTTCATTTCCCAAAGCAACACCTACTTTTTCCACTAAGTCAGTATTCCAAGTAGCAGCCAAACAGGTCCCAGTAGGGAATGCAGTTGTGTACGTATATTCTGTTGCGCCATCTGGGTATGGGTCTCTATTTAGACCTGCAGGACCGTCGGTCATCGCAGAATTTCGAATACCAAGTCTCGGAATAACTATACTTGAATTTTGATTTTCAATGATAATTCCTGTACCAGTTTCGATTGTACTTTGGTCAACTGCTGGTAAAAACTTACCATCTCCAACAATCATGTTTATTTTTTCATCAAGGGTCATTGAAGCAATGAGGCTTTCAATTTTATCGTTTTCCGATAGTTTTGGTTCGTTTTTAGCACAAGATTGTACTACGAGTTGTACGGTTAGTAATAATAGCCCAATTCTAAATAGATATTTTAGTTTCATGAATTTATTGTTTAACCCAAAAGTTGCATTTGTGACTTGAATCTTACTTTCTGTTAGTAGTTGATTTATGATAATGGGTTACTGCTTTAAGACCCATACATCTGTAACTCGAGATTGCTTTCTCCAATTAAGATGTTCTTCATCGGGTTTGTCAAAGGTAATTTTTAATTTCCCATCTTTTATTAAATCCTTTGGTAGCGGAAATTCTTTAAATTGCTCAAATCCTTTTTCATATTTAGTTGGTTTTAATCGTTCTCCGTTGGCTCTCAATAAAGCCTCTCCATAGCCTGAAACACGAATTAAATAATCTGTATTTGGGTCTAACTCATCATAGGCTAATTTAGGAGTAAACTGAAATAATTGCGTCGAGAGTCGTTTTCTACTCATGCCATTATTCTCCCATAAATAATCGATAGCATCGTCTGTTGTAGAAGTTACATGTTTGGCATCGGCAGATGAAATATTGTCGTAAAAACTACCATTTCCAGGGAATTCATAGTTTCTGATAAATTCTAATTTTGCTAACTTTTCCTTTTCGGTTTTATATGCTGCAATTTTTTTAAACTCATCTTCAAGCCACCATCTGTTGTTTAATGGATAATCAATAAAATCTAAAATGGCACCTCTTTCGGCTCCACTTGCTTGGTGTTTTTCGACACTGGTTTGTGCTCCAACCGATTCAAATAAATCTTCGGCATATTGAAATACTTTGGCTTTTAAATCTTGAGGCACAAATTCTAGATCTGCTTTTTGAATATGACTTAGCGCTTCTTTCATTGCTTTGTCGGCTCCTAATATTTTGGCATCTCCCAAAATTATGTAAGCCTCCTTTTCTAGATTTTTTTCATAGGTAAGTCGGTCTTGAATATATGCGTCATAATAGGCTCTCATTACTAATTGCTGCCATCTCCAGTTTTTTGCCAATTGAGGATTTTCAACCTCTAATTTTTTCCATGAATTTAAGGTTTTGCCTACGATTTTATTCTCCAAAAGTGGCCCGACCCAATTTTGTTCTAAGGCAAGAATACCATCTGCCGCTTCTTCAGCAAGATCAGAACCAAAGAAAAATCGGCAATATTCCACGATAATATTTTTCACATCACTTTTAGAATCCCAGCCCATCTGACTCCATACAACTTTGTTTACATCGTCATGAGTTCCGTCGGAATAACTTATGAATCCGTCAGAATATGGGGCATCTTTATTATGAACTTTCGCATAGTACAGCGGTTGAGGGTTGCAAGGTTCTCTACCCAAAGTTAGTGCAAATGCCTGATCCCATCGCTCAACTGGATACGAGCATCTAACCGTATGTGTAATATCTGGATAGGAGCGATGCATGTATTTTTTCGGCAGCAATTCTCTTTCTAAATCAATTGGTGGACTGCTAGGGCCATATATAACGCCTTTCAGCCAATCTGGACTTTCCGCTTCCAAATAAGTAAAGAAATATCGCACCTTTTCTTCATTAAATCCTTGCAAGGAAACCCAAATACCGGCATCAGGA
>JAGLDM010000338.1 GCA_023145595.1 Flavobacteriaceae bacterium
ATACCAGATACCAGATACCAGATACAAAGAATTATGTTAACAAAAAGAATCATACCCTGTTTAGATATCAAAGATGGGCGCACCGTAAAAGGAGTGAATTTCGTTGGATTACGAGATGCTGGAGATCCGGTTGAATTAGCAGATCGCTATTCAAAAGAAGGAGCCGATGAATTGGTGTTTTTAGATATTACAGCAACCAAAGAACGTAGAAAAACGTTGGCAGAAATGGTAGAAAAAGTCGCTCGTAGAGTGAATATTCCATTTACGGTTGGCGGCGGAATTTCATCCATAGAAGACGTAAATGTTTTATTACGTGCTGGTGCAGATAAAGTTTCTATAAACTCATCCGCAGTAAAAAATCCACAGTTAATAAATGATTTGGCAGGAAAATTTGGGAGTCAGTGTATTGTGTTAGCAGTAGATGCCAAATTGATTGATGGCGAATGGAAGGTGTTTTTAGTCGGAGGAAGAGTCGAGACTGAACTCAATTTATTTGATTGGGTAAAAGAAGGTGTAAAACGTGGAGCAGGTGAAATTTTATTTACTTCTATGAATAATGATGGAACCAAAAACGGATTTGCAAATGATGCGCTTAAAAAGTTGTCAGAAATTGTAAATGTGCCTATTATTGCTAGTGGAGGTGCTGGAACAGTTCAGCATTTTATAGATACTTTTAAAGAAGGAAAATCAGATGCAGCATTAGCAGCAAGTGTTTTTCACTTTAAAGAAATTGAGATTGTAGATTTGAAAAAGGCATTAGCAAAAGAGAATATTAAAGTTAGATTGTAAAAAAAAATGTTGATGGTGTTTTGTTGTTAGTTGGTAGTGAGCCTCAATAACAATCAACCAACAACAATTAACTAAAAAAAACATGGATATAAATTTCGATAAAACAACAGGATTAGTACCAACTATTATTCAAGATGCAAGCACAAAAAATGTATTGATGTTGGGCTATATGAATCAGGAAGCATTTGATAAAACCTTAGTTACAAATAAGGTTACTTTTTTTAGTAGAAGTAAACAGCGTTTGTGGACGAAAGGTGAAGAAAGTGGCAATTTTTTAGAATTAGTTTCTATTAAAAACGACTGTGATGAAGATACCTTATTGGTAGAAGTAAATCCGCAAGGACCAACTTGTCATAAAGGAACGGATACTTGTTGGAAAGGAGAGAATAAGCAAGACTATGGTTTTTTAACTACGTTAGAAAATATAATTGCAGAGCGTGTTGCGAATAAGGATACGCAAAAATCGTATGTGGCGAGTCTCTTTTCAAAAGGGATTAACAAGGTTGCCCAAAAAGTTGGTGAAGAAGCAGTAGAGACTGTAATTGAAGCCATGGATAATAACGATGATTTGTTCTTGTATGAGTCTGCAGATTTGTTATTTCATTATTTGATGTTGCTTCAAGCAAAAGGATTTACCTTAGAAGATATTATTCAAGAATTAAAAGGAAGGCACAAGTAAAAAGTGCAAGAAAAACTAAAAAATAAGATTTCATACTCATTTAATTTAACTGTTGAAGTTGAAGATATAGACGCGTTAAATCATGTGAATAATGTGGTTTATTTAAAGTGGGTTAATGAAGCTTCTGAACGTCATTGGGCAGACTTGTCTAATGATGAAATTAATACCAAATATTTTTGGGTTTGTCTGCGACATGAAATCGATTATGTTGGAGAGGCTTACTTGCATGATGAGGTAAAAGTAGTTACCTGGGTGGGTGAATCAAAAGGTGTAAAATCTATTCGGCATGTTGAAATCTACAAAGAAGATAAACTTTTGGCAAAAGCAGCCTCAACTTGGTGTTTAATTGATATCGCTACACAAAAACCTACACGAATTCGTAAAGATATTTTGAAACTGTTAGAGGCGGATTCTTTAAGTTAGCGAGTTGAATAAAATTTTGTTTGTGAAAAACAACACTCTTTGTTGTCTAATAAAACAGAATCTTTTAATTAAAAAAAAGTTACCTTTATACGGTTAAATAACATCAAAAAATACAGAAAATACTGATGTGTAAAAGTAGAGGAGAAAACTTATATAGTATAGTCACGGCTATAGTTTAAAAAGTCTTGCTGCTGTCTCAATTTCTGTATTGACATATCTTTATATCAATATTTTTTATTCGAAAAATGAAAAACTATAAACCAAAAAGCAGACTCACTGCACAGGAATATATTAATGGTGTTTTAAGTGGTAGTAGGGTGATTTTATCTAGAGCCATTACCATTATAGAAAGTAATTTAGATTGCGACAAAGTACTTGCTAAAGACATTGTTCAACATCTTTTGCCTGCCTCTGGAAAATCTATACGTATTGGTATTACGGGTGTTCCTGGTGTGGGGAAAAGTACCTTTATTGAAGTTTTTGGAAAACACCTTATTAACCAAGGGCATAAGGTTGCTATTTTATCTATAGACCCAAGTAGTCAACGTTCAAGAGGTAGTATTTTGGGAGATAAAACCCGTATGGAAGAGTTGAGCAATTTAGAAAATGCTTATATACGTCCTTCGGCTTCTGGAGAGACTCTTGGAGGTGTTGCCAATAAAACTGCAGAAAGTATGTTGCTATGTGAAGCGGCGGGTTATGATGTAATTTTAATTGAAACGGTTGGTGTTGGGCAATCTGAAACCGCGGTACATGGTATGACCGACTTTTTTCTTCTACTCATGCTTGCTGGTGCTGGTGATGAATTGCAAGGCATCAAGAAAGGTATTATGGAAATGGCAGATATGGTGGTTATCAATAAAGCTGATGGCGATAATATTCGAAAAAGTGAGATGGCACGTTTGCAATACCAAAATGCATTACATATTTTCCCTCAATCGGATTCAGGTTGGTCACCAGTAGTTACTAAAGCATCTTCTACAAAAAACACAGGGATTGATATTGTTTGGGATGAAGTTCTAAAATACAAAGAGTTGGTTAACGAGAATGGCTATTTTGGTAGAAACAGAAATCAACAAAAAATACGTTGGATGTATGACAATATTGATAATGAGTTAAAACACTTGTTTTATGGATCAAAAGATATTGAAAGCCAATTAATTGAATTAAAAAAGGATATTATTTCTTCTAAAATATCACCCGTAAAAGCCGCTCAAAAAATACTTGATAGGTTTAAGGCTTCTTTTTGATTGTTGAGTGATTTCTAATTTGAGAGAGTTTTTAAGTCGAGTTCTTGTGGAGTGAAATAAAAGTGTCTCAAGGAGACAAATTTAAAATCAAAAAACCCCGTTTATGTTTAAAACACAAACGGGGTTTTTAATTGAATCAATTGATCAATAAATCAATCTTGTTCTAAATATTTCTCCATTATAGTAATAGCAGCCTCAGAAATAACAGTTCCTGGTCCAAAAATAGCAGCCACTTTACGCTCTAATAAATAATCATAATCTTGCTCTGGTATAACACCTCCAGCAAACACCAGAATATCGGGTCTTCCTATTTTCTTTAACTCGGCAATTAATTGCGGAATTAAAGTTTTATGTCCTGCCGCTAAACTAGAAGCTCCAACAAAATGCACATCATTTTCTATGGCTTGTTTTGCCACCTCTTCAGGTGTTTGAAACAAAGGACCCATATCAACATCGAAGCCTAAATCAGCAAAACTAGAGGCAATTACTTTTGCACCTCTGTCATGTCCATCTTGCCCCATTTTTGCAATCATAACACGTGGGCGACGCCCTTCAATCTCTGCAAATTTATCGGCAAGATCTAATGCCTTTGCAAATGTACTATCGCTTTTTACTTCTTTACTATACACACCGCTTATTAATTTAGTATCTGCCTTATGACGTCCAAAATGTACTTCTAAAGCATCTGATATTTCTCCTAAAGTTGCAAAATTTTCGGCAGCTTCAACAGCTAATTCCAATAAATTCCCTTCCCCTGTTCCCGCACAATCTGTTAATGCTTTTAAATTAGCATCGACTACTGTTTGGTTTCTTTCGGATTTCATTTTATTCAATCGGGCTATTTGAGAATCTCTTACTACTGTGTTATCAACTTCTAAAATTTCAATATTTGCCTTTTCTTTGGTTCTGTATTTATTTACCCCAACCAATATGTCTTGCCCAGAGTCTAATCGTGCTTGTTTACGTGCTGAAGCTTCTTCAATCCGCATTTTTGGAACTCCAGTTTCAATAGCTTTGGCCATGCCACCTAATTCTTCAACCTCTTCAATAAGCTTCCATGCTTTTTTAGTGATTTCCTGAGTTAGATACTCCACATAATAAGAGCCAGCCCAAGGGTCTACAGCTTTGGTTATTTGCGTTTCATCTTGAATATAAATTTGCGTATTTCTTGCAATTCTAGCCGAAAAATCTGTTGGTAAAGCAATGGCTTCATCCAATGCGTTTGTATGTAGTGATTGTGTACCTCCTAAACCTGCTGCCATTGCTTCAACGCATGTTCTAGCAATATTATTAAAAGGATCTTGTTCACTCAAACTCCATCCTGATGTTTGACTATGCGTACGCAAAGCCATAGATTTTGGACTTTTAGGATTGAATTGTTTTATGATTTTAGCCCAAAGCGTACGTGCTGCACGCATTTTTGCAATTTCCATAAAATGATTCATACCAACCGCCCAGAAAAATGATAGTCTAGGAGCAAATTCATCAATTTTTAATCCAGATGCTAAACCTGTTCTAATGTATTCTAAACCATCGGCTAAAGTGTATGCTAATTCAATATCGGCAGTTGCACCAGCTTCTTGCATGTGATAACCACTAATAGATATAGAGTTAAACTTAGGCATGAACTTGGTGGTGTAATCAAAAATATCACCAATAATTTTCATAGATGGTGATGGTGGGTAGATATACGTATTACGCACCATAAACTCTTTTAAAATATCGTTTTGAATCGTTCCGCTTAGGTGTTCTAATGATACTCCTTGTTTTTTTGCAGCAGCAATATAAAACGCCATAATAGGTAATACAGCACCATTCATAGTCATAGAAACTGACATTTTATCTAATGGAATTTGGTCGAATAAAACCTCCATATCCAAAATAGAATCGATGGCAACTCCTGCTTTTCCAACATCTCCAGTAACACGAGGATGATCTGAATCGTAACCACGGTGGGTTGCTAAATCGAACGCTACAGACAGTCCTTTTTGTCCCGCAGCTAAATTTCTTCTATAAAAAGCATTAGATTCTTCTGCTGTTGAAAATCCTGCATATTGCCTAATAGTCCAAGGTCTATTAGCATACATAGTACTGTATGGCCCTCTTGTAAAAGGAGGTAGTCCAGCAGCAAACTGTAAATGTTCAGCGTCTTTAATATCTTCCTTTGAAAAATGTGTTTTTACAGGAATGCCTTCAGGAGTATTCCAAATACCTTGCTTGCCTGAAGTATTAATATGCTGTTTTGATTCTGTGTCTAATGTTAAATTTGAAAAATCTCTTCTCATGACTGTAAAGATTTATTTATTTTTTTAATTTTATTTTGAACACCTGATATTGTTTGTATCACATCCGATCTTAAGTGGATGCAATCATCTAATCCGGCTTCATTTAATGCGTCAATTATACTCAAAGGATTTCCTGCCAATAAAAGGACTTTATCTGTATTGAGAGCCCTAAATGTTTCTACAAAAGTTAAGGCATTCTCATCATAATCGGGGTCTGAACTACAAATAACCACCACGTCAGAATCTGACAAAGCACTACTTTTAGCGGCTTCTAAAGCGGTATTGTAACTTTTTTCTTGCAAAACTTCGAACCCAGAAACGCCTATAAAATCATAGGAAAATGCAGCTCTTGCTTTACGTATATTTAAGTTACCAAAACTTGTAAGTTCTACAACTGGACGTTTATGAGTTTCACCAACCAATTCTTCGGTTACCCTTCTTAATGCCTCAATTTCTAAAGAAGCTCTTCTTGGTATTAGTACTTTAGAGTTGGACACTCCACCTGTTGAAAGTGTTTCTAAAGGGACTGTTTCCATAAGATTTGGGTATTTATTAACCCCAACCATTGATAGTCTTCGTTGACTTATTAATTTAATTTTTTCTTGACGAATTTCGGCAATTTGCTGTTGAATAAATTCACTTTCAAAAGCCTTTTCAAATCCACCTTGCTCTTCAATAACTTTAAAAAGTTCTAAAGCTTTTTTAGCTATTTTAGTGCTTACTTCTTCTATATAATAAGAACCATCAACAGGGTTTGCTACTTTACCAAAATAAGACTCTTCTCTTAAAACGGTTGAAATATTTCCTGCGATTCTACTTGAAAAATCAGAAGGATTATTAAATTCGGTATCATAAGCATCAATAAGGACTCCATTTACATTTCCTAGAATAGCCGACATTGCTTCGGTCGTTGCTCTTAATAAATTGGTATGTGCATCGGTTACCGATTTACTCCAAATAGATGTTTTAGCAGTTAATGTGTGTTTAAATTCTGAAACTCCATATTGACCAGCAATAGCATGTAGCAAACTGTTAAAAGCTCTAAATTTACCGATTTCAATAAAATACTCTGAGCCTATAGCTAATTGGATATGCAAATTATTAAGAATAAGTTCTGCATCAGCACCCCTATCTATGCATTGATCTATTAAATAAACTATTGCATTTAGCGTATAAGCAACTTCTTGAACTTGATTAGAGCCTGCATCTAAATAAGTAGTTCCAGAAACAGAAATTGTTTTAAACTCTGGATAAGATTCTCCTAATTTTAAAAGTGATGCTATAGTTTCAAATTTACTTATATCAATACTCCCTTTAGTGAGGTAATCTGTTATTATTTTTAAATCAAAATACCCTCTAAGGTTTTTAGAATTATCTAAATTTTGCTTAGCATAAGTAAAGAAATCTTCAGCAAAACTGAGAACTTCATTTTCTAAAATAAATGATACTGCAATCTTATCTAAATTAACATCATTTAAAAGAACTGTTACGGAAACAGCATCTTTTAAATGGAATAAAATACCTGTAACACCTTCTTCTACTGCTTTTAAAGCAGCTTTGTTTCCTGATTCTGCAGAAGTAACAGGCACGGCTCTGTAATTAATTAAGTCTTGTGAATTCTCGCCAGTATTCTTTAGGTAATCTAAAGCGTCTTCTGTATTGTAAAAAGGTTGAAAGTCTAATTTACTTAAATTTTTCCAAACTAATTTTTTGTTAAAATCAGCCCCTTTTAAATCAATATTCACTTTATCTATCCATGCCTCCTTAGTAGTAGGGCCAAATTCTGGAAAGAGTATTTTTTCAGTAGTTTTCATATAACCTATATTATGTTCAACTCAATATTAAACCATTACGCTATTGCTTCCAAAACGCTCAAAAATAGCTTTATCTAAATCTGCTCTGTGATCTGGATGTGCTATATCTCTAAGAAGTTCTGCTCGTTGCTTTAGAGTTTTTCCAAATAATTCTGCAACACCATATTCTGTTGCAATAAATCTAGCATGTGCTCTTGTGGTAACCACACCTGCACCAACTTTTAACTCAGGTACTATTTTAGAAACACCTTTTAAAGTTGTTGCTGATATTGCAATAATTGCCTTTCCTCCTTTAGATAAAGCAGCTCCTCTCATAAAGTCCATTTGACCACCAACACCAGAGAACATTCTAGTTCCAATAGAATCGGCACAAACTTGACCTGTAAAATCAACTTCGATAGCAGAGTTAATAGCTGTTACTTTTGGATTTTGACGGATAATAGAAGTGTCATTTACATAAGCAATGTCATTCATTTCGATTTCAGGATTGTCATCCATAAAATCATACAAACGTCTTGTACCCATAGCAAATCCTGAAATAATTTTATAAGGATTCACCTTTTTTTGAGAGCCATTTACAACGCCTTTTTTTACTAAATCTACAATTCCCTCAGAAAACATTTCTGTATGGACTCCTAAGTTTTTATGATTGTGAAGAAATGTTAAAACAGCGTTAGGAATACCACCAATCCCCATTTGAAGTGTTGCTCCATCTTCAATGATTTCTGCAATGTTTTTTCCAATGGATTTTTCTTTTTCTGTTGGTAAGACAAATGACATTTCATAAATCTCTTCTTCAATTACAACACACGCATCAAGTTTATCTACATGAATAGATGCATCTCCAAAAGTACGAGGCATTTTAGAGTTAATTTGTGCTATGATTGTTTTACCGTTTTCAATACCAGCTACCATTACATCTACAGATACTCCTAAAGAACAAAATCCATGTTTATCTGGAGGAGATACATTTATTAGAACGACATCTAAATCCATGTAATTGTCACGGAATAAACTCGGAATATCACTTAAAAAGATTGGAATATAATCAACAGTCTTTCCTACCATTTTTCTAATATTTCCTCCAATAAAAAATGCGCTAGTATGAAAACTTTCGCTTAATGCAGGATCTGTATATCCACATTCACCTTCAGTATGTAAATGACAAATTTCAACACCTCTTAGTTCAGGAGCACGAGCCACCATCGCTTTAATTAAAGCTTGAGGTGTTGCTGAGCCTCCTTGAATTAGGACTCTATTTCCTGATTTTATTAACTTGGCCGCTTCGGAAGCTGACATTACATTTGGAATCTTCATTTTTTTTATTTTTACGTGTTATTCTTTTAATTTATTGTTTGTTTTCTATCCTAGAAAACTTAATATAATACCTGCTGCAATTGCAGAACCAATAACTCCAGAAACGTTTGGAGCCATCGCATGCATTAATAAGTGGTTATGAGGATCTGATTTAAGTCCTTCATGGTGTACAACTCTAGCACTATCTGGGACGGCAGAAACTCCTGCGGCTCCAATTAGTGGATTTAATTTATCCTCATCTTTAAGAAATAGGTTCATAAATTTAGCAAACAGCAGCCCTCCTGCGGTTGCGATTACAAATGATCCCGCTCCTAAAGCAAATATCATCATAGAGTCTTTAGTTATAAAAATATCGGCTTGAGTTGACGCTCCTACTGTTAGACCTAAAAGAATGGTAACAATATCAATTAATTTAGTACGTGCTGTATCTGCAAGGCGTTCTGTTCTTCCAGATTCTTTTAGTAAATTTCCAAAGAATAACATTCCTAATAGAGGCAAAGCACTAGGTGATATAAAGCAGGTTAATAACAATGCCACAACAGGGAAAATCATTTTTTCCTTTTGCGAAACCGCTCTAGGAGGTTTCATTCTAATTAGACGTTCCTTCTTAGTAGTTAGCAGTTTCATTATTGGAGGCTGAATTACTGGTACTAACGCCATATATGAATAGGCTGCAATAGCAATTGGACCTATTAAGTTTTTAACCGTTGTACCATCTGCTAATACATTAACACCATTAGCTAATTTTGATGATATGAATATCGCTGTTGGTCCATCGGCACCACCAATGATACCAATAGCACCTGCTTCTGGAAGATTAAATCCTAAATAAAGAGCTCCTATGAATGTGGTAAATACGCCAATTTGAGCGGCAGCACCAAGAAGCATTAACTTAGGGTTTGCTATAAGTGACGAGAAATCTGTCATTGCCCCGATTCCTAAAAATATAATTGGGGGGTAAATTCCTTTTACTACACCAAAATAAAGATAATTTAAAACAGATCCTGTTTCATAAATACCCGTTTGCATCCCTGCTACAAAGGGTATATTGCCAAAAAGAACTCCTGTTCCAATTGGTACTAGTAAGAGAGGTTCGTAATCAAATTTAATACCAAGATATATAAAAATAATTCCTATTAAAAGCATAATCATATGCCCCGATTCTGCATTTGCAAAACCTGAATATTGATAAAATTGTTTCACCCCACCAATCGCTTCTGAAATAAAACTTACTTCAGCATCACTTTCGGTATCTGCAACGCTGATAGTTGTTTCTTTATTTGCAGAATTTGAGAGCAGCCCTAAACTGGCTAAAGCTGGTCTTGCAAAAATAAGGAGTGATAAAACTCCAAATATTAATATTACTTTTTTCATTTTTTTTGTTTTGGTCAATTCAAAATGTAAAAACATTTTTTAAATTTGATTTTGTTTTACTCGGAATGCCGTTTCCTAATTTATTCTAATTCTACCAGGACTTCTCCTTGTAAAACTTGTTGTCCAACGGTAACATTTACAGCTGTAACAACTCCAGCGTTTTCTGAAAGAATATTGTTTTCCATTTTCATAGCTTCAAGAACTAATAATGAATCATTCTCCTTAATAGTATCTCCAACTTTTACATTAAGAGTAAAGATTGTACCTGGAATTGGTGCTAAAACTTTTAACTTTGAAGAAGAAGTAGGGGCTGCTTTTACTACAGGCTTAACAGGTGCTGATTTAACTGGTCTACGAACAAGTGTTGGTGTTTTTCGGGCTTTTATATCCTCCTTCATTTTTACGGAATATTCAGTTCCGTTTACCTCTAACTGTATGGTTTCGTTTTCTTGAGAAACAATCTTAACACTGTAATTGTTTTCGTTTATTTTGAATGTGAAATTTTTCATGGTTTTTTATTTCTATAAGATTCTTAAAAAAATCTGAATTTTAAAGTCTATTGTTATACGTTCCATATATTTTTGAACTCCAAGGAGAATATAATTTACGTATCTGTTTGATTGTTATTATGGCATTTTCATCATCATGCTGTACTTTGAGATACATATGAATGGAAACCGAAATTGCAGCTGCTATTTCTCCTGTAAAATCCTCATTAACTTTTGGTGAAATATCTGCGATTTTTTTGTCTGGTCCTTTAGAAATTATTTTATAGGCATAAAGCATTAGGGGTAACCCATAATTAAAAAACAATGCTAAAAGCAGCAACCCGCTAAAAACAACTGTGAGTCCAGTAATTAGGATAACATATCCTTCGCTTAAGGTGTCTATCTGTAAAGGTAAGTGTATCATTATAATGGAATGTTTGAGTGTTTTTTAGGAGGATTCACCTCTTTTTTGTTCGCTAATAACTCTAGACCTCTAATAATTCTAAATCTCGTGTTTCTTGGCTCAATAACATCGTCAATAAAGCCATACTTAGCTGCAACATAAGGGTTAGCAAACAAAGTATTGTATTCATTTTCTTTTTCTTCAATGTAAAGTGATTTTTTTGACTCATTTTCAATTTTACGAATGTTAGAAGCCTCTAAAACCTCAATGGCTCCTTTAGCGCCCATAACAGCAATTTCTGCGGTTGGCCATGCATAATTTAGATCTCCTCGTAATTGCTTGCAACTCATAACATCATGAGCACCACCATACGATTTACGGAGCGTAATAGTTATTTTAGGTACAGTAGCTTCGCCGTAAGCAAATAATAATTTTGCACCATGTAAAATTATACCACCAGATTCTTGTGTTGTTCCTGGTAAAAATCCAGGTACATCAACTAAAGTGACAATAGGGATGTTAAAAGCATCGCAGAGGCGAACAAATCTAGCCGCTTTTCTAGAAGATTCACTGTCTAAAACACCTGCGTAAAACTTAGGTTGATTTGCAACAATACCTACAGAGTGTCCATTGAAACGTGCAAATCCAACAACAATGTTTTTAGCATAATTTCTGTGAACTTCTAAAAACTCTTCATTATCTACAATGATTGATATAACATCTAAGATATCATAAGCTTGATTTGCGTTTTCTGGAATAATTTCATTTAAAGCATCATCCAATCTGTCAACAGGGTCAGATGTTGTTATTATTGGTGCGTCTTCAAGATTATTTGAAGGTAAAAAACTTAGTAATTTTCTGATGAGTAGTAAATTTTCTTCCTCATCTTCCGCTAAAAAGTGAGATACTCCAGATTTTGAAGAATGAACAGCTGCTCCTCCCAATTGTTCGGTTGTTACAACCTCTCCAGTTACCGCTTTCACAACCTTTGGTCCAGTTACAAACATGTAACTAGTTTTATC